>QGVH01000019.1 GCA_003242735.1 bacterium
CGCCCGAGCATTCGGTGACTCACCAGCAGATCAATATCTGGGGCACTCGGCGATCGGTCCGCGGTGCGGACGGGCTTGGATGGTTTAGCACGTGGGCAGAGTTCGGGGTGCGCGGACTCCCCAGCCCCTCCAACACCGAGGCCAGAACACGGGCGGTTTCCACCCAGCGGTGGCAGCAGTCACGTCACCCGGCCGGGGTGTGGTGCGCGACGGATGTAGCATCGAGGGCACGAGCGGCGCCATCAGCCCCATCCCAAGCCGCCTGCCTCGCACTAATCCGCCCCCCGCCGCCCAAGCGCCGCCGGCACCGTCCGCAGCAGGATCCACAGGTCCAGCCACAGCGACCATTCGCGGATGTACTTCGAATCCAACCTCACCACCTCCTCGAAGTCCAAGACATCGCTCCGCCCGCTCACCTGCCACAGCCCCGTGATGCCCGGCAGCACCGTCAGCCGCTCGAAGTGGTGCGGCTCGTAGAGGGCGAGGTCCTCCGGGAAGAACGGCCGCGGGCCGACGAGGCTCATTTCGCCACGGAGCACGTTGAAGAGCTGGGGCAGCTCGTCCAGCGAGGTGCGGCGCAGCAGCTTGCCGACGCGCGTGACCCGCGGGTCGCGCCGGATCTTGAACAGCCGGGGGTCACCCGAGCAGTTCAGGTGCTGGAGCTGCTGCTTCATCTCGTCCGCCCCGCAGACCATCGTCCGGAACTTGAACATCGCGAACGGCCGGCCGCCCAGCCCCGCACGCACCTGCTTGAACAGCACGGGGCCGGGCGAGTCCAACTTGATGGCCACCGCGATGAGGAGCATGAGCGGGGCGAGCAGGGCGAGCGCGATCAGGCTGAGGACCACGTCCATCGCCCGTTTGATCGCGAACTGCGGAATGCGCGCCCCGCGCGGCTGTACCTCGAGCACCGCGCCCGTGGCGGTCTCACGGACGATGAGCCGAGAGTTCCGCGGGAGCCGTACGGGCGGCGCGACGAAAACCGTCGCGCCGGCATCCAGGCAGCGCCGGACCGCGGTCTCGAGCATTTCGGACGGCAGGGTGGACGGCACGGCAACGCCGTGGGCGCCGGTTTCGCGCAGCACCCGGTCCACCTCGGCGAGCGCTCCCTGCGCGCCGTCGTCCGCTACGCCCGCAGGCGCCAGCCGTCCGACCACGCGAAAGTCGCGGCCCCTCCGGGATACAAGGAGCCGTTCGACCACCGCTGCGTGGCCTGGAGCGCCGAAAGCGAGCACGCGCCGGATGCGGGGACGCCGGGCGAAACGGATGACCGGGTCGAAAACCAGCCGCCCCATGGGCACGAGCACCGCCGCCCCGACGGCGTACGCCGGCAGGAACGCGCCCCCGGCGATGACGGGCCCCGTGCCGGGGAGCCGTTGGTACAGCCAGGCGAGGAGGGCCGTGAGCGCCGTCCCGCCCACGAGACGCCCCACCGGCACTCGATGCGCGGCCGAGGAGTACGCGCCGCACAGCCCCAGCGCCAGCGGTTGGAGGAACAGGAGTAGAGATGCGGCCGCCGGGTCGAAACCGGCTTCGCCGGCCAGGAGACCCGCCACGACCAGCGCGTGAGCGATGGCCAGACTGCCGACGACGAGGTCGAGAACGACGACGAGGAGCAGCCCGCTCGCGTCGCGCACGGCCTGGGCCCAACGGCCCCAGGCCGCCCGATCCCGGGCGAGCCGGACATCCACCTCCGGGAGGACGATGTCCGGCTTCTCCGGTGCCCGCCGGCGTACGCGTACGGCCGCCCCGCCGCCGGGTGCGCGTCGAGAACTCAGTTCCCGCCCGTTGAGACCACCTTCAGCCCCAGTGATCATCCACGACCGCCACTCTAAGCCGTTCGGTTCACGAACAGGTCAGCTCACGCGAGGATGCCGTCCGGCACGTGCGGACAGGGGCGACCCGGTCGTTCGATCCATCCCGGTAGTCTCGGCGGGGCGCGGAGACGTCTGAATCTCGGACCGAACGATCACGCCGTCACCGGAGCAGGAACCGCCCCGTGACCTCGAGCCGCGACTCCCGCCAGCCGGACGCGCCTCGCTCGTGGAGCACATTCAGAACAAGATCGAACCTCGGTCCGACACGAAGGGACCCGTGGAGGGCGCCTCCACGGCTCTCGCCGGCCCGATCGGGTGCGAAGACGTTCTCGTCGCCGCGATCGCGGACGAACGCGTCGCCGCGGAACCGGAGCCGGGCATTCCACGGATCGAGTCCGATAGAGAGCCGCCACTCCGTGCCATGGCCGGCCAGCGGATGGCCGAGGGGGCGGCCATCCACCGCCCAGCCATCCAGGAACCGCCAGTGCCGGTACCAGATCGGGTTGCCGCAGCAGGACGGCGCGAACGACGCCCGCTCGATCCCCAGCGAGAGACCCGGGAGTCCGGGAACGCTGGCGATCTCGCCGCCCACCACGATTCCGGGCACGTCCTTCCAGGCGCCCGCGCTGTCCTCGAAGCCCCACTCGGCGTACACCGCCAGGGGCAGGGCACCGATCGGCACGCGGTACCACACGTCCACCGCCGCGACCTGATTGTCCACCTCGCTCCCCCGCCCGGCGTGCTTGCCGACCACGACGTACAACACGTCCCGCAGGCGCAGCGGGGTGTTGCCCGTGCCGCCGAACATCGCCGCCCGGTTCACGCCGACGACCAGGCGGGCGTGCGGCTGGAGCGAGACCCGGCCGGCCCAGAACCACGGCTCGGCGACCTCACCGTTCCGATGGACCGAGGCCAGGAACGTCTCGGCCCGCAGTACGCCCAGGTGCCGGAGAACGCCCGGCAGCGTGACGCCGTCCAGCAGGGCGAGGCCGCCGCCGGTGAACCCGTACGCGCCGGAAAGCACGATGCCGCCGCCGGCCGCGGGCCCGAACCCGACCGCCCGGCGGCCGAGCCACGCGCCGACCTTGCCGACGCCCAACAGCGCGTACGCGTCGCCAAGGGCCACGCTGTCCGCCCGTACGAGGCCGGACAACCGCCCGGCGACGTGCCGGCCCGCGTGGCCCCGGAGCTCCAGCGTCGAGATCACGCCGTCGCTCGAGGGGATCGGGGTCGGTCCGGTCCAATCGACGCCGTTCCAGTATCCGGAGCCGCCCTCCACGGCACCGCGCGCCGCGCCGAAACCCAGAGCGATCGCACCGGCGATGTGTGCCGGCCACCGCGTCTGCTCGGACCCCTGCGGCCGGTCACCGAACTCCTCGATGAAGCGGTCGAGATACGCGCGCGCGGCTTCTTCGTGCGGCGTCCCCGCCGCCCTCTGGACGGCGTCGCGCAGCAGCCGGTCTACGCGGTGCTCCGTGACCGAGCGTGTCCCCGGATCGTACTCGCCCGGCAGGAGGCCGAGGCCGTCGAGGCGGTGCAGGGCGCGGTGGATCCAGTGATCCGACGCGACGAACGGAGACGTCTGCTGGGCATGCGCCGGTTGCGCCGCGGCCGGCACGCCGAGCGCGAGCGCGGCGAACGCCACCACCCCCGCGAGTGAGCCGAAGGCACGGCGTGTCACTGGCCGGGCCACGGGGAGCTTTTCCGCAGCCCGGCCGTCTGGCGGACGTATCCGTGAAGACGAGAGCAGTGACACGACAACAAAAAGTCGACCCTCTCCCCAGGCCTCGGCGTCTCCCCGTCCTCCCCACCGGCTCGAGCCGTCGGGGACCACCCGCCTCCCGAGGCGCCACCACACGGGCCGGCGGCCACGGATCGACTCCTGCGGCAACCGTCTTGTCCCGCCCGCGGCGCCAGTCGAGGCGCGCGCCGCGGGCGGCCGAATAACCAATCTAATTCCGAACGCGTACTTCCACAAATCTGTGACACGGCGCTCCTCGTGTCCCGGGGGCGGAGGCGGATGCGCGCTCGGCCACAGCCCTCAGTGTTGCAAGCGGTCGACCGCAAGGAGCACGGTGGCGAGCGTGCCGAGGATCGCCGTCGTGCGTGTCAGGAGCGCGTCCCAGTTGACCCCGCCCTCGTCCTCCGACTTGGCGGGGACGTAGATCGTGGCGCCCGGCTCGATCCGCGGCGCCCGGGAAAAGAGCCCCAGGAACCTGGACATCGCCGCCCGTTCGCCATCCATGTAGGTGACCGTGATGCGCCGACGGTCGGCGCGTTCGGTGAGGCCGCCCGCACGTTTGAGGTAGTGGTTGAGGCCCTTGCCGGCCTCGTACAGGACGCGGGACTCGAACGTGACGGCGCCGGTGACGAGGACCGTGGGGTCGTAAACCGGGACGTGCAAGCTGTCGTCTGCCTCGAGGGTCAGATCATAGCGGCCGCCGCGATCCCGGAGCGCGAGCGGCAGGTTGGTCGCCACGAGCGTGCCCTTGCGATGGAGCCGGAGCCCCGGCGCATACGCCTCGGGGGTCAGTCCGCCGGCCCGCTCGATGAGCTCCGTGAGCCGTTCTTGCCGCTTCTGGAGAACATACGTGCCCGGGCGCAGCACCTCGCCCGTGATCGTGACCGTCCGCGGCTGCTCGTAGCCGGGAGCGCGGCGGATGAACACCCGGTCCCCGTGCTTGAGCACGACCTCGCCCGGGTGCGGCCACCAGTCCGGAAGGTAGGGGTCGCCGCCTTCCTGTGCCGGCGTGGCCGCCCTGAGGGGCAGGTCCGCCGTGTCCCCGGGCATGGGCCCCAGCGGGACGCGGTAGACGATCGCGATCTGTTGCGTGCGCTCCCACGGTTGCGGGAGACGGGCGAGTTCGGCCGTCGTCACGTCCGCGCCCTCGGTGAAGCCACCGGCCGCGAGCACCAGGTCCTGGATCGTCATGCCCTCCGACAGCTCGTAGGTGCCCGGCCTCTTCACGAATCCGCTGATGCTCACGTAGCGCGGCGTGCGCAGCCCGGCGCGGCTGAAGACGACCACCGAGTCACGGTCGGCCAGCTCGATCTCGTGGGCGCTGGTCCCGTCCGACTCCGGGTGCAGCGAGACCTGGATGAGGCGCCGGGTGCTGTCCGTCTCCACCAGCCGATGGATGTGGGCACGAGCCAGGTACGCCTCCTCCCGCAGCCCCTGCGCACGCTCGATGAGCTCGCCGAGCGTCATGCCGGGGTGCCACTCGTAGAGACCCGGCCGCCGCACGTTGCCCGTGACCGTGACCCGGTTGCGCCGCTCCAGCGAGACGCCGAAGACCTGGACGATGTCGCCGTCGTAGACCGGGATCGGCTCGCCCGCCGAGTCCGCCAGCGCCGCCAGGTCCACGTCCACGATGCCGCGGTCGATGCCGGGGGAGCGCTGCGAAGGAGGCAGGATCCGGTCGATCTGCACCCGCCGGATGTCGGCGTCCGGCTGGAAACCACCGGCGTACCGGATGAGGTCCCTGAGGTCGTCATCCGGCGCCGCCTCGTAGATCGCCGGCCGGCGCACCAGGCCCGTCACCGTGATGCGCCGGCTGACGGGCGGAACGAAGATGATGTCGCCGTGTTCGAGCCGGATGTCCGAGCTGTCGTCGCCGCGGATCAGGTAATCGTAGAGATCGACGGTCTGCACCACCTCGCCGCCGCGCCGCACCTCGATGCGGCGGAAGCTGCCGTTGTCGTTCGGCCCGCCCGCGAGGTAGAGGGCGTGGAAGACCGTGGCGAGCGCATCCACGGCGTACGCGCTCGGCCGCACCACGTCCCCGATGACGTAGACCTGGTTCATCCGGGTGCGGCCCAGCGAGACCATGAAGCGCGTCGTCGCATCGGCGCCGCGGCGCACGCCGGAGTAGACGCGGCCGAGCCGGTCGTAGAGCCGGTCCTCGAGCTGGGCGAGGGTGAGCCCGTTGACGAACACCTGCCCGACGTCCGGGATCACCAGATAACCCTCCCGGTTGACCGGCAGCAGGTAGGCCAGCTCGACATCGCCGGTGAGCACGAGCGAGATCTCGTCGCCGGGGCCGATCCGGTAGTTCGGCGGCGCAGGCCCGGTGCGGATGGGCTCGAACTCGGCGCTCCGCCTGCGGAACACCGCAGCACCGAAGATCTCCGGCTCGCCCGTCTCGCCCGGCTCGGCCAGAGCCAGCGTGTCACCGAGCAGCGAGTCGCTCACGCCGATGTCCAAGGGCGGCAGCTCGATCACCCCGATCCTGCGCAGCGCCTCGACGAGCTGCTCGTCCGTCTGGTCGGTCGGCAGCTCGGCCCCGCGCTCGATGGCGTCGAAGTACCGGTCGGCCAGCGAAGGGTCGTAACCCATTTGCTGGAGACGCGAGCGGACCTGAGCCCGGCTGAGCCCGGACTGCCGCAGCTGGTCGAGAAGGCCCTGGTGGGTGAGGCCCGCCCCGAAACGCCGTTCGAGCTCGCGCGCGACCGCCGCGGAGTCGCTCGCGGCCCGGGGCGGCGTGACGCCCCGCTGCTGCTGGCTCCACCCGGCCGCCGGCGACAACGCGACGGCGATGAGCACGACGACAATACGCGACAGCGCGAACCGGGGTCTCATCATCCGCGAATCGGCTCCGTCGGTGTAATCGTTCTTCGTCGCAATAAAATAGACCACACGGAAAGGGCAGGCGCAACTGGCCGATCGATCGGGCCGGGTGACGGGTTGCGGCGCCCGGGGCGCAGCGCCGATCGCCCCCCGGATGACGCGGCGCGCGTTCGGCACGTGGCGCCGCGGGGGGCCCCGCCGCTGGCGTCCGGCGCGGCGGTTTGCCCCGGGCGGAGCGGGCCGTATACCTTTCGGCCGGAAGAGACCGCGGGAGGGAGCGGATCGGTGGCGGGCCGCGCGTCTGACGTGGAGCCAGGGAACGGCGACGTGCGCGCGGCGGGGCGCGTGATGGTCGCGGCGACCCTGCTGCGCCCCGGCGCGCTCGAGCTGCGCGAGGCGCCGGTGCCGGACCCCGGGCCGGGCGAGCTGGTCGTGCGGGTCGAGGCTGCGCTGACGTGCGGGACGGACGTGAAGACGTTCCAGCGCGGTCACCCGAAGTTCCCGCTGCCCTCGCCCCTGGGCCACGAGTTCTCGGGCGTGGTCGCGGCCGTGTGCGCCGGCGTGCGGGGCTGGCGCGAGGGTGACCCGGTCGCCCTCGTGCCCACCGCGCCGTGTGGCGCGTGCCGGCTGTGTCGCCGGGGACGCGAGAGTCTGTGCCCCGATGCCGTCGGCCGCATGGTGCTGGGCGCGTTCGCGGAGTACGTGCGCGTGCCGGCGCACATCGTGGCGGTGAACGTCTTCCCGCGGCCGGCCGGCATGGCGCCCGAGGTCGCGGCCGCGCTGGAGCCGCTCGCGTGCGTGGTGCACGGCGCGGACCGGGTGGCGCTGGACCGCGCGGAGACCGTGGTGATCGTGGGCGACGGCGCCATTGCGCTGCTCATGCTCCAGCTCGCGAAGCTGCGCGGCGCGGGCCGTGTGCTCGTGGCTGGCAAGCATGCAGGTCGGCTCGCGGTGGCGCGGGCGTTGGGCGCGGATGCGGTGCTGGCTGTCACCTCGACGCCGCTCGAGGAGGCGGTGAACGAATGGACCGGCGGCCAGGGCGCGGACGTGGCGATCGAGTGCGTGGGCCGGCCGGAGACGTGGGAGGCGACGGCGTCGCTGGCGGGCACCGGGGGCGAGGTCCTGTTATACGGCGGGTGTGCGGCGGGCACGCGCGCGAGCTTTGACACGTACGCCGTGCACTATCGTGAGGTGGACCTGAAGGGCGCGTTCCATTACGGGCGCGCGGACGTGCGGCGCGCGCTGGAGCTGCTCTCCGGCGGCGCCGTGCGGGTCGCGCCGCTGATCACCCATCGTCGTCGTCTGGGCGCGCTCGGCGAGGCGCTGGAGCTGGCGGCCTCGCGCGACGCCATCAAAGTGGCGGTGGAGCCGTAGGCGCCGTGGAAACGGCAGAGCGGATCCCGGAGCGCATGCGCGTCGCACGGCTGTACCGTTGGGGCGACGTGCGCGTCGAGGAGGTGCCCGTGCCCCGGCCGGGGCGGGGCGAGGCGCTGGTGCGGATCGAGGCGTGCGGCGTCTGCGGCACGGACGCGCTGGTCTGGTACGTGGAGCGCAAGGCGCCCGCGGTGCTGGGCCACGAGCCGGCAGGGGTGGTGGTGGCGGTGGGGGACGGCGTGGCGTCCGTTCGCGTGGGCGACCGGGTCTTCGTCCATCATCACGCGCCCTGTCTGGAGTGTGCGGAGTGCCGGCGGGGGCTGTGGTCGAGCTGCCCGACGTGGCGCGCGAGCTCGTTGGACCCGGGCGCGTTCGCGGAGTACGTGCGCGTGCCGGCGCTCAACCTCGAGCGGGACACGCTTGTGCTGCCGGACACGGTGAGCTTCGACCAGGCGGTGTTCATCGAGCCTCTGGCCACGTGCATCCGCGCGGTTCGGCGGCAGGGGCGGCTGGAGCCAGGGGATGCGGTGCTGGTCATCGGCCTGGGCGCCATGGGGCTGCTCATGCTGAGCGCGGCGCGGGCGTACGGCGCGGGCCCGGTGCTGGGCAGCGACTTCGTCGCCGATCGGCGCGAGCTCGCGCTGCGGCGCGGTGCCGACGAGGTGTACGACCCGGGGGTGGAGGACGTGACGTCCGCGGTGCGCGCGGCCACGCACGGCCGAGGTGCCGACGTCGTCATCGTGTGCCCCGGCGATGCGGGCGCGATCCGGGCGGGACTCGCCGCGGCAGCGCCGGGCGGTCGGGTCGTCTGCTTCACGCCGCTGTCGCCGGAGGAGTACCTCGAGGTGGACCTCTCGCCGCTCTATTTCCGGGAGGTCACGCTGACGCAGAGCTACTCGTGCGGGCCGGACGAGACGCGGGAGGCGCTGCGGCTCATCGAGTCTGGCGAGGTGGAGGTCGCGTCCCTGATCACGCACCGCGGCGGGTTGGAGGACGTGGCCGAGGCGTTGGAGCGGGCGCGGGGCAAGGCGGAGGGGATCAAGACGGTGATCTATCCCGGTCGGAAGACGGGCGACCAGGCGAACGTGCCGGCGGGAGCCGGCGGGAGGATGAATCGTGCCGACGCGTGAGGAAGCGCTCCAGTTGCTCGAGGAGTGGGTCGAGAACCCCGGACTCCGGGGGCACATGAAGGCGGTGGAGGCGGCGGTGCGGTGGTATGCGCGCTCCTTCGGCGAGGATGAAGAGCTGTGGGGGCTCGCGGGGCTGCTCCATGACCTGGACTGGGAGAAGTACCCGGATGAGCACCCGCTCAAGGCCGTCGAGGAGCTGCGGAAGCGGGGCTACCCGGAAGAGGTGCTGCATGCGATCCTCGCCCACCGTCCGGACTTCACCGGAGTGCAGCCGGAGACGCCGCTGGACCGCGCGCTGGCGGCGTGCGACGAGCTGGCCGGCATGATCACCGCCGTCGCGCTGGTGCGGCCGAACGGGATCGAGGACCTCACCCCCAAGTCGGTGAAGAAGAAGTTGAAGGATCCGACGTTCGCCCGCGGAGTGAGCCGCGAAGACGTCCAGCGCGGCCCCGAGCTGCTGGGCATCGACCTGGACCAGCACATCGCCAACGTGATCGCGGCGATGCGAGAGATCGCGGAGGAGCTGGGGCTCACGGCCGCGCAGGTGAGCGCGAAGGGCGGGTGAGGCGCGCGGCCGGCGGTCGGGGACGGCGCGGCGCGGCGGGCATGGCGCTCCGGGCACCGCGGCCCCATATTACCGGCCCGTCGAACGGCTCTGAACGGAAACGTGCGAGGAGCGATGATGCGGCGGGTGAAGGCGACGAAAGCCATGACGATCTTGGCGGCGGCGCTGTTCGTCGCTGCCTGTGGTGATGCACCGACGACGGACCGGCGCGGCTACACCAAGGCGCCGCTGGAGGACCCGGGACTCCGGATCAAGAGCGAACCGACGACGCCGATGGCGGAGTACGCGAAGCCGCAGCTCCCGGAGGTGGTGGACATTCCGCCGCCGGACACGAGCGGGGCGGGCGCGTCGGGGAGCTGAGGCCCGGTCCGTCGTGAGCGCGCCGCGGCCTGGCGCCGCGGCAGCCCGGAAGGAGAACAGCGGCGCGGCCGTCACCAGTCTGGCGGCCGCGCGTTCCATCGTCGGGGGCGCGCGCCGGCCCGCGCAGGGCACCGGCCTTGCAGTGGTCCTGGCGCGCCCTCGCAACCAGGATCGTCATCCTTGCCGTGGAGGCCCACCATGCACGCGCGCATCGGCTTCGCGTCCGCTGCTCTCCTGCTCCTGCTCCTTGCCTGTGGCGATGACGATTCGTCCGGCCCGGCGCGGATCGACGAGGTCCGCGTCACGACGGTCGCCGGCGAGACCGACATCGAGGTCCAGCGCGGCGCGACGGTCCAGCTCCGGGCGCGCGCCTTCCGGGGCGGCGCCGAGGTGCCGGACGTCCAGTTCCAGTGGCGGTCCGAGGCGCCGACCATCGCCACCGTGAACGCGAACGGGCTGGTCCAGGGCGTGGAGGTGGGCCAGGCGGAGATCGTGGCCGAACCGCTCGGCGTGGTGGGGCCGGCCGGCCGCGTCTCGGTCTCGGTGGTGGGTGTCCCCGTGGCGCGGATCGACATTACGCCGGAGACCGCGTGGGTGGACATGGGGGACACGCTGACCTTGCGCGCCACGGCGCGGAGCGCCAACGGCACGGCGATCCCGGACGTCGAGCTGACGTGGCGGAGCAGCTCCTCGATCCTCACGGTGGAGCCGACGGGCCGCGTGCAGGGCGTGTCGCCCGGCGTCGCGGAAGTGGAGGCAGAGGCGTGGAACGGCGTGACGGGGAAGGCGCGCGTGCACGTCACGCCGGTCACCGGCTTCGTGCCGGACTCGGGCCGCTACGGCTCGATCATGCGCATCCAGGGGGCGGGCCTCCCGCCCGGCGTTTCGCGGGTGGAGTTCACCGCCGCGGCCGGCAACGGCCGGGTGCCCGCGTTCATCCGGAGCGCCTCCGAGACCGCCGTCGAGGTGTGGGTGCCGGCGGAGGCGGGGACCGGCCCCCTCTGGTTGGGAACCGCGACGGACTCGCTCCTGACCAGCCGGCGGTTCGAGATCACGGCGAACGACGACATCTTCGAGGGCGCGGACTGCGGGGCCCCGACGTGCATCTACCTCGTCCCGGTCCCGTACCAGAACCCGTCGCTGGTGGCCGCGCGCGATGACAGGGACAACATCGGCTTCGAGCTCCAGAGCCCCTCGCCGATCTCGATCTATCTGGTGGACCGCGGCGCGAGGAACGGGACCGACGTCATTGCGGCGTTCTTCGTCCGCGCGGAGCCGGGGCCGGTGAGCGTCGGCGGGCACATCATCGCGGCAAACTTCGTCGACCTCGCGTACGTGGACAGCGTGGTGTACTCGCACCCGAACCTGCCGCCGGGGCTGTACTTCGTGCAGGTCTATGGTGTCTCCCTGCAAGGCGGCGAGTCCGTGCGTCGGCCCTACGGCCTCACCATCACGAGGACGGCGCAGTTCGACATCGAGCCGGACGAGTTCGAGCCGAACGACACGCCGAGCGAGGCCGCTGCGGCGCCGATCAGCCTGCCGTTCGACCGTTCGGACCTGGCCCTCGAGAATCCGTACTCGGTGGACAACTATGTCTTCGACGTCTCCGAGCCGACGACGCTCACGGTGGAGCTGGAGGGTGCGGGGGCCAACCCGGACCTGCGGCTGATCCGTGGGGACTCGACGAGCCTCTTCTTGCAGAACGTCGAGATCGTGGCCGCGAGCACCTCGCCGGGGCCGGTGGAGTTCCTTGAAGTGACGGTCGAGCCGGGGCGCTACACGGTGGTGGTGGACGAGTTCGACGGCCAGGCGACGACCTACCGCCTCCGGATCACGGCGGCGCCCGCCTCGTCGGCCGGGCCGTTCAAGCTCTCGGCGCCGGTCCCGTCGGCCGCGACCATGCGTGGCCTGCCGCCGTCCCTGGACGGGCTCGGGCGGCGGGCGGCGGTGCCTGTGCGTTGAACCGGCGGGCGCCGGCGGCCGGGGAGGGCCGGTGGAGAGGTCGGCCGCGGCGCCTTGCGGCGGCCGGGGCTCTCCACCATCTTACTTGGGCTGTACCACAGCGAGCGTATTACGGGAGAGCATGACGCCCACCGCCACCGTCACATTCGCCTTGATCGCGGGCGTGGTGTGGGGCGGGTTGCTCGTCATTCTGGCCACAGCGGCCCGCAGCGAAGGCCGCAAGGGCCGGGAAGGGTGACCTGCGGTGCCGCGCCGCGACGACCTCCACACGATCCTCCTCATCGGATCGGGCCCGATCGTCATCGGGCAGGCCTGCGAATTCGACTATTCCGGAACGCAAGCGGTCCGGGCCCTCAAGGAAGAGGGCTACCGGGTGGTGCTGGTCAACAGCAACCCGGCCACGATCATGACGGACCCGGACCTTGCGGACCGCACCTACATCGAGCCGATCACCGCCGAGTGGGTCGAGCGCATCATCGAGCGTGAGAAGCCGGACGCGCTGCTGCCCACCATGGGCGGGCAGACGGCGCTGAACGTGGCGCTCGAGCTGCACGACGCCGGCGTGCTGGAGAAGCACGGCGTCGAGCTGATCGGCGCGGACGCCCGCGCAATCCGCGTGGCGGAGGACCGGGAGGAGTTCGCCGCCGCGATGCGTCGCATCGGCCTGAAGGTGCCGACGGGCGGGTTCGCCCGCTCGCTCGAGGACGCCTGGCGGATCGTCGAGGAGATCGGCTACCCGGCGATCATCCGGCCGTCGTTCACGCTGGGCGGCACGGGCGGCGGGATCGCCTACAACCGGGAAGAGCTGGAGGAGGCGGTCCGGCGGGGGCTGGAGCAGTCGCCGATCGGCGAGGTGCTGATCGACCGCTCGGTCATCGGGTGGAAGGAGTTCGAGCTCGAGGTCATGCGGGACAGCGCGGACAACGTTGTCATCGTGTGCTCGATCGAGAACTTCGACCCGATGGGCGTGCACACGGGTGACTCGATCACGGTGGCGCCGGCGCAGACGCTCTCCGACGTCGAGTACCAGCGGATGCGGGACGCGGCGATCGCGATCATCCGCGAGGTCGGCGTGGCGGCGGGCGGGTGCAACATCCAATTCGCGGTGAACCCCGCGGACGGCGAGATGCTGGTGATCGAGATGAACCCGCGGGTCTCGCGGTCCTCGGCGCTGGCCTCGAAGGCGACGGGGTTCCCGATCGCGCGGATCGGCGCGAAGCTCGCCGTGGGCTACCGCCTGGACGAGCTGCCGAACGACATCACGAAGTCCACGCCGGCGTCGTTCGAGCCGGTGCTGGACTACGTGGTCGTGAAGTTCCCGCGGTTCGCGTTCGAGAAGTTCCCCGGCGCGGATCCCACCCTGGGCGTGCAGATGAAGGCCGTGGGCGAGGTCATGGCCATCGGCCGCACGTTCAAGCAGGCGTGGCAGAAGGGGCTGCGCGGGCTGGAGACGGGGCTGGCCGGCTGGGAGACGGGCGCGCGGCCGCAGGACGACGGTCTGGCGGACGACTCGCCCGAGACGCTGCGCAACGCGCTGCGGCGGCCCACGGCGGAGCGGCCGGCACAGCTCAAGCGCGCGCTGCAGCAGGGGTTCAGCATCTCGGAGCTGCACGAGCTGACGGGCATTGACCCGTGGTTCCTGGCGCAGCTCGCGGAGCTGGTGGAGGCCGAGCGCTGGTGGATGAAGCTGGGCCGGGACGAGGGCGAGGGCGGGGGCGAGGGTGGCCTCGGATTGAAGGGCATCGGCCGTGACGAGATCCGGCGCATGAAGCGGCTGGGCTTCAGCGACCGGCAGCTGGCGAAGCTGCGGGGTGTGACGGAGAAGGAGGTGCGCGAGCTGCGCTGGTCCCTCGGCGTGCGGCCGACCTATCACATGGTGGACACGTGCGCGGGCGAGTTCCCGGCCGCGACGCCGTACCTCTACTCCTCGTACGAGGACGAGAGCGAAGCGCCGCCGTCGGACCGGCCCAAGGTGATCATCCTGGGCAGCGGGCCGAACCGGATCGGGCAGGGGATCGAGTTCGACTACTGCTGTGTCCAGGCCGCGCTGGCGCTCAAGGAGGACGGGTTCGAGACCATCATGGTGAACTCGAACCCGGAGACGGTGTCCACGGACTTCGACGTCGCGGACAAGCTGTACTTCGAGCCGCTCACGCTCGAGGACGTGATCGAGATCGTGGAGCGGGAGCGGCCGGTGGGCGTGATCGTGCAGCTCGGCGGCCAGACGCCGTTGCGGCTGGCGAAGGCGCTGGAGGAGCTGGGCGTCCCGATCCTGGGCACGAGCGTGGACGCGATCGACCGGGCGGAGGATCGGGATCGCTTCGCGGAGGTGTGTCGCCAGATCGGTGCCACGGTGCCGCCGAACGGCGTGGCCACGAGCGCGGACGAGGCGCTGGCGGTCGTGCGCGAGATCGGGTTCCCGGTGCTGGTGCGGCCATCGTACGTGCTGGGCGGCCGGGCGATGGAGATCGTGTACGACGAGGCCTCGCTCCTGGACTATTTCGAGCGGGCGGTGCGGGCGTCGCCGGACCACCCGGTGCTGATCGACCGGTTCATCGAGGACGCGTTCGAGGCGGACGTGGACGCGCTGTCCGATGGCGAGCGGGTGGTGATTGCGGGAGTGATGCAGCACATCGAGGACGCGGGCGTCCACTCCGGCGACTCGGCCTGCGTGCTGCCGCCGTATCTGCTGCGCGACTCGGACATCCAGGAGATGCGCCGGCTGACGACGCTGTTCGCGAAGGAGCTGGGCGTCGTCGGGTTGATCAACGTCCAGTTCGCCATCAAGGACGGCACGGTCTACGTGCTGGAGGTGAACCCTCGTGCGTCCCGGACGGTGCCGTTCGTGGCGAAGGCGACGGGGGTGCCGTTCGCGCGGCTGGCGGCGCGGGTGATGGCGGGGAAGCGGCTGGACGAACTGGGCATCACGCCCACGGGCGATGGGTCGGGCTCGGACTTCCCGATCCCGGGCATCGCCGTGAAAGAGGCGGTGTTCCCGTTCAACAAGTTCGACGTGGATGTGATCCTCGGCCCGGAGATGCGTTCGACGGGCGAGGTGATGGGGTTCGACGAGTCGTTCGGGCTGGCGTTCGCCAAGGCGGAGATCTCTGCGGGAATGCCGTTGCCGCTGGAGGGCACGGTGATCGTGACGGTGAACGACAGCGACAAGCCGACGGTGATGCCCATCGCCAGCCGGTTCCACGAGTTGGGCTTCCGCATCCTCGCGACGGAGGGCACGCAGCGGTATCTGGCCGCGCGCGGCGTGCCGGCGCAGCGGGTGTTCAAGGTGGGCGAGGGTCGGCCGAACATCGTGGACCTGATGATCAGCGGCGAGGTCCAGTTGCTGATCAACACGCCGCTGGGCGCCCGCTCGCAATACGACGACTACGCGATGCGGCGCGCGGCCATTGCGTACAAGATCCCCTACTGCACGACGATGTCCGCGGCGGCCGCCGCGTGCGAGGCGGTGATCGCGCTGCGCTCGCGCAAGCCGCAGGTGCGGAGTCTCCAGGAGCGGTTCGCGGCCGCGCAGTCGCCGGCGAAGCGCAGGCCGGTCGTGGCGTGACGGCGGGGGCGCCCGTCGGCGCCCCCGCGTGTCTTCCCTTTCCCTGGGCCCTCCCGTTCGAGAGATCCACATTCATCTCACGGCGGCCTCGCCGTCCCGTCGGGGGCGGCGGGGCGCCGCGTCTGGCGTGCTCCGGCGCCACGCCCGAGATTGAGGGGCGGAGGCGACATTCCCGGAGGACCCGATGCACCTGGCACGTTCCATTTCACTGATCCTTGCGCTGACGGTCCTCGCTGCGGGCCCGGCCGGGGCGCAGGGGCGCGGCGTCGAGCCGGCGCCTCCGCGCGGCCCGAACGAGGGCGAGGGCCCGTTCGAGCGGCTGATCATCCGCGGTGCGACGGTGATCGACGGCACGGGCGCTCCGCCGGTGGGGCCGGTGGACATCGTGATCGAGGGCAACCGGATCCGGGAGGTGCGGAGCGTCGGCTACCCCGGGCTGCCGATCCGGCCCGAGCGCCGGCCGCAGAACGCGACGCGGGAGATCGATGCCCACGGCATGTACGTGCTGCCCGGCTTCGTGGACCTGCACGCGCACATCGGCGGCGTGCCGCAGGGCACGCCGGCCGAGTACGTCTACAAGCTGTGGTTGGCGCACGGCGTGACCACGATCCGCGACCCGGGCTCGGGCAACGGGGTGGACTGGACGCTGCGGGAGCGGGAGCGCAGCGCGAGGAACGAGATCGTCGCGCCGCGCATCTTCGTGTACGTGCGGCCCGGCGCCGGCTGGAACCGCGGCCCGGTCCTCACGCCGGAGGCGGCGCGGGAGTACGTGCGCTGGGCGGCGGCCAAGGGCGTGGACGGCTTCAAGCTGAGCTCGCACGACCCGGAGGTGATGGCGGCGCTGATCGACGAGGCGAAGAAGCACGGCCTCGGCACCCAGGCGCACCTGGCGCAGACGGGCGTGGCGCGGATGAACGCGCTGGACGCGGCGCGCCTCGGGCTCGGGTCGCTGGAGCACTGGTACGGCCTGCCGGAAGCGCTGTTCGTGGATCGGGTCGTCCAGGACTACCCCGCGGACTACAACTACAACAACGAGTACGACCGCTTCCGCGAGGCGGGGCGGCTGTGGAAGCAGGCGGCGCCGCCGTACAGCGAGAAGTGGAACGCGGTGATGGACGAGCTTCTCGCGCTCGGCCTCGTGCTGGATCCCACGCTCACCATCTACGAGGCGGCCCGGGATGTGATGCGCGCCCGGGAGGCGGAGTGGCACGACACGTACACACTGCCCTCGCTGGAGCGCTTCTACCAGCCGAGCCGCGAGAGCCACGGCTCCTTCTGGTTCGACTGGACCACGCGCGATGAGATCGAGTGGAAGGAGAACTACCGCCTCTGGATGACGTTCCTCAACGAGTACAAGAACCGCGGTGGCCGGGTGTGCACCGGCTCGGACTCCGGGTTCATCTACAAGCTCTACGGCTTCGACTACATCCGTGAGCTGGAGCTGCTGCAGGAGGCGGGCTTCCATCCGCTGGAGGTGGTCCGCGCGGCGACGCTGTGCGGCGCTGAAACGCTGATGGAGCCGAAGGGCCGGCCGATCGAGTTCGGGCTGGTGCGGCCCGGGATGCTGGCGGACCTGGTGCTCGTCGAGGAGAATCCGCTGCACAACTTCAAGGTGTTGTACGGGACCGGGCACGTGCGGCTGAACGACCAGAACCACCCCGTGCGTGTGGGGGGCGTGCGTTACACCATCAAGGACGGCATCATCTACGATGCGAAGCGGCTGCTCGCCGATGTGGCGCGGATGGTCGCGGAAGCGAAGTCGCGGGCGGTGACGACGGAGGCGATGGGCGGGCAGTGAGCGGTTCCGGGAGGCACGCAGCGTGGGCGGAGGGCGCGCGGAGAACGGCGGTCTCCCGCGGAGCCTCGGGGGACGCAGCGAGCGTGGAGTCGCGCCGACGGCGCTGGTGCTGCATCCCGCCTGTGCGTTGCACGACACGGGCTGGAAGCATCCGGAGCACCAGGGTCGGCTTCCGGCCATCGTGAACGCGCTTTACCAGGAGACGCCGGCGTTGCACCAGGCGGTGTTGCAGCGCGAGGCGGAGCCCGCGTCCCGTTCTGCGTTGCTGCGGGTGCACACGCCGGAGCACCTCGACCGGATCGAGGCGGCGGCGGCGCGGGCGGCGCGGGAGGGCGGGGCGGTGTTCCTGGACGCGGACACGGTGGTCTCGGCGGCGTCGTGGGAGGCGGCGCGGGCGGCGGCGGGCTGCGCGATCACGGCGGCGGAGCTGGTGCTCCGTGGCGAGGCCCGGACGGCGTTCGCGCTCACGCGGCCGCCGGGCCATCACGCGACGGCGGACCGCGCCATGGGCTTCTGCCTGTTCAACAACGTGGCCGTGGCTGCGCGGCACGTGCAGGCGGAGTGGCGCGTCGGGCGCGTGCTGATCGTGGATTGGGACGTGCACCACGGCAACGGCACGCAGGACATTTTCTACAACGACCCGACCGTCTACGTGCTCTCGCTGCACCTGCGCGGGCACTACCCGGGCACGGGCTCGGCGGAGGAGCGCGGCGTGGGCGCCGGGATCGGCGCCACGCGCAACGTGGAGCTCCCGTACGGACTCCCGGCCGCGGAGTACCGCCGGATCTTCGAGGAGCAGCTCGAGGCGGCGCTGGCCGAGGTCGAGCCGGACTTCGTCTTCATCTCGGCGGGGTTCGACTGTCTGGCCGGCGATCCGCTGGGCGGGTTGTTGCTCGAGCCCGAGGACCTGTACGCGATGACACGGCTGGTGATCGAGCGCACGGCGGCGACGGCCGGCGGCCGGGTCGTGGCCGTCCTGGAGGGCGGGTACGTGCCGGCTCGCCTCGGGGCGGGCGTCGTCCGGGTCCTGCGGGCGTTGGCCGGTCTGCCGCCGGAGGGGTGAGGCGGCGGGATTCTGGACAAGACCCGGGTCGGGCGCTAGAATGCCGAGCCCGTACGTGCGCCGTCGAGTGGCTCGCCTCCCGCGTTCGAGGGGGATCTGCGGCGCAACGTCTACGTTTCCCAGGGAAGGGAGCGTCGCGATGGAACGGAGCGATCGCGTCAAGATCACCCTCAAGTGGATCCAGATCCTGGACAAGCTGGAGCCCTTCTACAAGGAGCGCGGCGAGTTCCGCTTCAAGGCGCGCGTCTCGACGCCGGACGGGCGCGTGCTCTCGGAGACGACGCTCCCGAAGGAGGGGCACCTCGAGATTTCGGACCGCCCGGGCTGGAACCGTGTGACGCTGGACGAGGTGGTGTTCGAGGGGCAGCCCGGCGCGGAGGGTCTCGTGGTGGAGTTCACGGGGGAGGAGCTCGACACCCTCAGTGCCAACGACCGACTGGACCATTACCGCCGCGAGTTCACGGGTCCGGCCTCGTCGTGGGTGGGCTGGTACGGCCCGGGGGACGAGACCCAGGTCCGGCCAGAGGACCCGGAGAACATGAGCAAGTGGCGGGTCTGCTACACGATCGAGCAGGTGTGACGGCGGCGGGGCGGGCGACCGGCCCCGCGGCGCGCAGGCGGTGGACCGCGTCCGGCGGATCGGGCGCGGTTTTCGTTTTTTCTACCGTTTCGCCGTCCGCGGCCGCGGATTGACCGGTGCGGCGAACCGCGCCTACATTCCGCGCCATGCTCTCACGTGAGCAGGGTCCCTCGCTGCTGGGATTGGCGCGGCTCGGTCCGCGCGGCGTGCTTCCGCCCGGGGGGGAGGAGCTGTACCGGCACGTGGCGCGGCTGGTGGAGCTCGGGCCGGAGCGCGAGTTCCTCGTGGTGCCGTGCGGCCACGCGGTGACGACGGAGTTCCTCGCGCGAACCACGGGAGCGACGGGCGCGGGTGTGGACCCGGACGCGGAGCTGGTGGAGCGGGCGGTGGAGCGGGCGAAGGAGGCGGGGCTGGCGTCGCGCCTGCACTACGAGGCCGCGCCGCTGGAGGACCTGCCGTACCAGGACGCGGTGTTCGACGTGGCGATCGGCGAGATCGGCCTGGCGGCGGCGGGGGACGTGCAGGCTGCGGTGCGTGAGCTGGTGCGCGTGACCCGGCCGCTGGGGTCCGTGGTGCTGATCCAGCTCGTGTGGACGGGGAACGTCACGCCGGAGCGGCGGGAGGCGGTGGCGGAGCACCTCGGGCTGCGGCCCCTGGTGCTGGTGGAGTGGAAACAGCTGCTGCGCGAGGCGGGCGTGGTGGACCTGCACGTGGAGGACTGGGCGGATGCGGCGGGGCCGCGGAGCGGGGGGGGCCGTGGCCTGGCCGACCTGCTGTCGCTGCGGCACCTCGGCGCGACGGTGTGGCACGCGGCCCGGCGGTGGGGCTGGCGTGGCGTACGTGAGGCGCTGGCCCGGGACCGCCAGGTCCGGGCGCTGCTGACCCGGGAACGGGCGCTCGGCCTCTCGCTGATCAAGGGGACGCGATGGCAGGAGCCGCCGGCCACCACCAGCCCGTAGAGCGGGCGCTCGCCGCGTCCCTGGCCTATGCCGTCGAGCCCGGCGGCCGGCTGGAGCGGCTGGCGACGCGCGAGGAGCTGGCCCGCCGCCTCGCGTCGGGCCGTGGCCAGATCTGGGTGGACATCGACTCGCGCAGCGAGGCGGAGTGGTGGCTGCTGGGCGACGTCTTCCGCTTCCACCCGCTGGCGATCGAGGACACCCGCTCGCCGGAATCCCGCATCAAGGTCGAGGAGTACGACGGCTACCTGTTCGTGGTCGCGCGCGCCGTGCGCTTCGCCACCTGGACGCCGGAGCCGTACGACATCGCCTCCTACAACACGTACCTGTTCCTCGGGCGCAACTACCTGGTGACGGTGCACGGCGAGCCGTCCCGGGCGGTGGAGACGGTGGCGGCGCGGGTCGAGGCCGCGCCGGAGCTCATGGCGCGTGGCGTGGACCACGTGGCCTACATGCTCCTCGACACGCTGGTGGACTTCTACTTCCCGCTGCTCGACGAGATCGACACCTTCGTGGACGAGCTCGAGGAACGGATCTTCGAGCACCACGGCAAGGACACGATGGAGCGGATCTTCGAGCTGAAACGCTCGCTGCTCGCGCTCCGGCGGCATCTCGCGCCGATGCGGGAGGTGGCGGCGACGCTGGCGAACCGGCCGTCCGCGTACCTGAGGCCCGAGACGCAGATCTACTTCCGCGACGTGTACGACCACGTGGTGCGGCAGGTCGAGTCGGTGGAGACGTTCCGGGACATCCTGTCCGGCGCGATGGAAGGGTACCTCTCATCCGTCTCCAACCGGATGAACGAGGTGATCAAGGCGCTGTCGGTGATCGCGACAGTGGTCCTGCCGCCCACGTTGGTGGCCAGCATCTACGGGATGAACTTTGCGCGGATGCCCGGACTGGATCACCCGTGGGGGTTCTGGCTGGCGCTGCTCGCGATGGCGGTGATCTCGGGCGGCTTCGTCATCTACATGTGGTGGAAACGTTGGCTCTGAGCGGATCCGGAGGAGGAGCACGATGAGTACGGCGTCCGGGCGTGCAGCGGGCGGGCGCTTCGGCGGCGTCGCCGCGCGGCTCGAGGAGATCCAGGCGGCGCTGCGGGAACAGGGGCTGGACGGGTGGTTGCTGTACGACCTGCACGCGCGCAACGCGGTCGCAGCGCGGCTGCTGGGGCTGGGCGACCTGACGCGGCGTTACTTCGTGCTGCTGCCGGCGGAGGGCGAGCCGCACGCGGTGACGCACCGGATCGAACAGGGGCCCTGGGTGGAGTGGCCGTGGGTGCGGCACGAGTACTCGGCGTGGCGCGAGCTGGACGCGGTGCTCGCGGAGCTGCTGGCGGGCAAGCGCGTCGCGATGGAGATCTCGCCGCGCGACGCCGTGCCGGCGGTGGACGTCGTGCCGGCGGGCGTGCTGGAGCTGGTCCGGTCCGCGGGCGCGGAGGTCGTCTCCTCCGGCGACCTGATCACGCGCTTCTACTCTCGCTGGACCGCGGAGGGCCTCGCCTCGCACCGGCGCGCCGCCGGCGTGCTCGCCGCGGTCGCGGCGGAGGCGTTCCAGCGGGCTGCGGCGGCCCTCCGGTCCGGCGAGACGATGTACGAGGGGGAGCTGCGGCGTTGGGTGCTGGACGAACTCGCGGCGCGGGGCTGCGGCGTCGGCGCGGACGCCATCGTGGCGGTGGGGGCGAACGCGGCCGACCCGCACTACGAGACGGGCGAGCGGGGCGCGCCGCTGGTCCGCGACCAGGTGCTGCTCCTGGACCTGTGGGCGAAGGAGCGCGAGGACCTGGTGTACGCGGACCAGACGTGGATGGCGTACCTGGGCGAGTCGGTGCCGGGGCGGATCATCGCGCTGTGGGAGGTGGTGCGCGATGCGCGGGATGCCGGGGTGTCGTTC
This sequence comes from bacterium, assembly GCA_003242735.1. Taxonomy (NCBI): domain Bacteria; species bacterium. Next base: position 21,631 of record QGVH01000019.1, read on the forward strand.
CTGCGGGAGCGGTGGGCGGCCGGGCAGCCGGTGCAGGGGAGGGAGGTGGACGATGTCGTGCGGGGCGTCATCACCGCGCGTGGCTACGGCGAGGCGTTCGTGCACCGGACCGGGCACTCCATCGATTCCGCGACGCACGGCATGGGGCCCAACATCGACAACCTCGAGACGAGCGAGACCCGGCTGCTCATCCCGGGGGTGGGCTTCTCGATCGAGCCGGGCATCTACCTGCGCGGGGACGTGGGGCTGCGCAGCGAGATCAACGTGTACATGGGCGAGGCCGGGCCGGAGGTGACCCCGACGTCGCCGCAAGTGGAGCTGCCCGCCTTGCTCGCATCGTGATGTCGAACGAGGGGGCACCCGGAGCGGCGCCTGCCGGCGCGGCGCGGACCGAGACCGGGCTCTACCTGTACGGCGTGGTCCGGGCCAGCGGCTGGCGCCCCTGGCGTGGGGGCGACGAGGAGGGGGTGCAGCGCGTGCGTTACCGCGACCTGGCGGCGCTGGTCCGGCCGGCGCCGTTCGAGCTGCCGGCGCTCGATCGGCAGGTGCTGCTCTCCCACCAGCGTGCCGTGGAGCAGGCGATGCGGCGCCATTCGATCCTGCCTGCGCCGGCCGGTGTGGTGTTCCGCGGGCGCCGGCCGCTCATCCGCTTCCTGGAGGACCAGTACGTCGCGCTGGACGAGGGTCTCGCCTTCGTCGAGAACCACTGGGAGCTCCGGCTTCACATCACGCCCGCGAGGGAGGGCGAGCCCGATGCGGAGCTGGCGGACAGCGCCGCCCGGCTCTATGCGGAGCTGCGCCGCGGCGTGCGCGCGGCGATCCCGTTCCCGCGCTCGGGGCGTCGCCTCCTCAGCGCCGCGTTCCTGGTGGACCGCGGCTCGTGGGCGCACTTCGTCGAGCGGGCGCACGACCTCGGGGCCCAGCATCCCGGGCTCGTCGTGGACGTGACGGGCCCGTGGCCGCCGTACGATTTCGTGAAAATGGTCGTCTGAGCGGGCCCGCCTCCGATGCTGGTTGACGTCGCGCTGCCGCTGCCGATCCCGCGGCTCTTCACGTACAGGGTCGAGCAGGGGGACGTGGCGGCCGGGACCCGGGTGCTGGTGCCGTTCCGCGGGCGCCGCTTGATCGGCTGGGTCACCGGCCCGTGCACGGAGGCCGTGGACCCGGCCCGGGTCCGCCCGGTCACCGCGGTGCTGGATGAGGTGCCGACGGTGCCGCCGGAGCTCTTGCGCCTGTGCCGCTGGGTCGCGGACTACTACGCCGCGCCGCTGGGCCAGGTGCTGCGGGCGGCGTTGCCGACGGTGCTCTCGGACACGCGCCGGCCCGAGCCGCCGGTGCGGACCCGGCGCATTTTGCGCCTGACCCGCGAGCTGCCGAGTCTCCAGGAGCGGGACGAACTGTTCGGGCGGGCGCGGCAGCAGCGCGCCTGCTACGAGGCGGTGGAGGGGTTGGGCGGCAGCGCCGAGGTGGCCCACCTGACCCGCCGGCTCGGCTTCTCGCTGGGCGTGCTCCGTGGCCTCGTTGCGCGGGGAGTGGCGGAGATCGTCGAGCGCGAGGTGGAGCGCGACCCGTTCGCCAGCATGCCGGCGCCGCCCCCGCCGCGCTTCGAGCTGACGCCGGCGCAACGGCGCGCCCGGGATGCGCTGGTCGCTGCCGCCGAGGCGATCGCCGGGGCGCGGAGCGGCGCGTCCGACGGCGCGGAACCCGATCTGCGCCCCTTCCTGCTCCTGGGCGTGACCGGCTCGGGGAAGACCCTCGTCTACATCGAGCTGCTGCGCGAGGTGGTGGAGCGGCAGGGCCGCGGCGCCATCGTGTTGGTGCCCGAGATCGCGCTGACGCCGCAAACGGTGGCGCGGTTCCGGAGCCAGTTCGGCGACCTCGTCGCGGTGCTGCACTCGGCGCTCTCGGACGGCGAGCGGTTCGACGCGTGGCGGGCGCTCCGCAACGGCGAGCGGCGCATCGTGGTGGGCGCGCGCTCGAGCGTGTTCGCGCCCGTGCAGGACCTGGGCGCCATCATCGTGGACGAAGAGCACGAGGGCACGTACAAGCAGTCGGACGAGGCGCCACGGTACCACGCGCGCGAGGTCGCCATTATGCGCGCCCGGATGAGCGGCGCGGTGTGCGTCCTCGGCAGCGCGACGCCCTCCCTCGAGAGCTGGCACAACGCGCAGACGGGCAAGTACCGGCTGCTGGAGCTGCCGGAGCGGGTCGAGGGCCGGCCGCTGCCGCCGGTCCGGGTGATCGACATGCGGGCGCGTCCCGGCCCCGCCCCCGCCCCGCCGGCCCGCCTCCCGGCGGAGGGAGCCACGGGTGGGGAGCGCCGGCAGGACGTGCTTGCGCCGGAGCTGGTGGAGGCGATCCGGCTGCGGCTCGAGCGGAGGGAGCAGGTCATCCTGCTGCTCAACCGTCGCGGCTACGCGACCTTCGTCCAGTGCCGCGAGTGCGGCAACGTGTGGCGCTGCCGGCAGTGCAACGTCGCGCTCACCTACCACCGCACGCGCCGGCGCCTCGTGTGCCACTACTGCTTCCACGCGGAGCCGCCGCCCATCACCTGCGACCGGTGCGCCTCCGGCGACCTCTCGTTCCGCGGCATGGGCACCGAGCAGGTCGAACGGGCGGTGATCGAGACGTTCCCCACCGCGCGCGTCGCCCGCATGGACGTGGACACCACGTCCGGCAAGTGGTCCCACCACGAGATCCTCGACCGCGTGGGCCGGGGCGAGGTGGACATCCTGCTCGGGACCCAGATGATCGCCAAGGGGCTGGACTTCCCGCGGGTCACGCTGGTCGGCGTGGTCAACGCGGACGTGGGGCTCAACCTGCCGGACTTCCGCGCCACGGAGCGCACCTTCCAGCTCCTCACCCAGGTGGCGGGCCGCGCCGGCCGGGGACCCGCCGGCGGCGAGGTGTTGATCCAGACGTCGCTCCCCAACCACTACGCCATCCGCGCCGCCCTCGCCCACGACTACAAGGGGTTCGCCGCCCGCGAGCTCGAGGAGCGGCGCGAGCCCCGCTACCCCCCCCACTGCCGCCTGGTCAACGTCGTCATCAGCGGGACCGACGAGCTGGCCGTCCAGGAGGAGGCCGAGCGCGCCGCCACCTGGACCCGCGACTTCGTCCGCCGCGAGGCCCGCGGCGACGTCGAGGTGACCGGGCCCGCTCCTTGCCCCATCGACCGGATACGGGGCCGCTGGCGCTGGCACTTCCTGCTCCGCAGCCCTCGCGCCGAGCCCATCGGCCGCACGTGCCGGGCGCTCCACGAGCGCTTCACCGTGCGGCCCGGGTCGGCCGAGCTCCGCATGGCGATCGATCGGGACCCGGTGGCCCTGCTCTGAGGCGCCCGATTGTGCGGAACCCGGGCCGGCGCTAGACTATCTGTCGGATCGGCAGACGAGTCCGGCCGGCGCGGACGGCGGTGCCGGGGGCGGCCGGAGTGGGTCGGCTCCGCAGGCGGCTGGCGAACAAAGAACCAATCCGGAGCGTATCATCCGGTGTGGCCGCAACGGAGGTAGGTGAACACGGCCATGGGTTGCCTGGCCCTCAACGCGTCGTTCGAGCCGCTCACGATCCTGCCGGTACGCCGCGCGCTCCGGTTGGTGATCGATCGCAAGGCCGAGATCCTGGAGATCGATGAGACGCGGGTCTTCCGCTCGGAGCGGCGGCAGTTGCCGTGCCCTTCGGTCATCCGGCTGGTGCGGTACGTCCAGGTCCCGCGCAAGTTCCGGCGGCAGGTCACGAACACCTTCCTGTTCGCGCGGGACAACTACCGCTGCGAGTACTGCGGGCGGCACCGCTCGGAGCTCCGCGGCCGGGAGTTCCTGACGCGGGATCACATCGTGCCGCTCTCGCGCGGCGGCGAGAACACATGGACGAACGTGGTGACGGCGTGCTCGCCGTGCAACAACAAGAAGGGCAACCACCTGCCGCACGAGGTGGGGATGCGCGTGTTGCACGAGCCCAAGGAGCCGAACTACGTGGAGCTGGTGTGGGCAGTGCGGAAGGTGACGCCCGTGCAGGCGAAGTACATCAAGATGTTCTACGGCGAGGACGTGTTGAGGGTGCTGCAGGACGTGACGCCGTCGGAGGAGACGCCGTCTGCGGCGTCGGCCGCGTGAGCGGACCACGGGCCCGCGCGACGCGGATGCGAGAGCGGCCGGGCGGGATTCCACCCGCCCGGCCGCTCTCACGTTTTCGCGTGTGGCGGCGACCTCAGCTGCGCCGGGTCAAGCGGCGAGCGTCACCAGTGCGGCGAGGCCCGCCAGGATCACGCCCAGCACGAACAACGCGATGGCCGGTGCGAGGATGGCCGCCAGCGCCCGGCCCGTCGTGGTGCCGTGGACCTCGCGCAGCCCGATGACGGCCAGCACGAACCACCACGCCATCGCCGCGAACGTGCCGATGAGCGGGACGACGACGAAGAGCTGCGTTGCGCCGGTGTAAGCCAGCGCGCGCAGCGTGGCGCCGAGGCCGTTGTGCGCGCCGCGGAAGATGACGAGTCCGACGTGGACGATCAGCGCGGCGATCCCCAGAAAGACGAGAGAGGACAGCGGCGACAGGAGGAAGCCCACCAGGCGCGCGCCAAAGTCGCCGTCACCCACTCCGAGGAGCACGGCAAGGAAGCTTCCTGGGGCGACGAAGGAAGCGAAGACCGTCCCCCAGAAGAGCGTGATCCCCGCGCCCGCCACGGCCAACAGCAGGTAGTACACAACGGCGGGGCCGAGCGGGGAGGAGACGGGCATGGCGCGGAAGAACCGTGTGGGCTCGAGCAGGCTCCGGCGGATCGTCTCGCCGAGGGCGTCGAGCGTGGAGAGGCGCGGCCCCGGCGGCCAGGGGAACGCGGCCTCCGCCGCCGTGGCCGGGTCAGGTGACGCCTCTCGGGTCGTCTGATCGAACGATGCCTGCTCCAACGGGCGGTCGTCCATCATGCCCCCTGGTCGACGAGGTCCCTGACCTTCGCGAGCAACGCGCGTGTGTCCACGGGCTTGGCCACGATGTCGTCGGCGCCCGCTTCCATGGAAACCCGCTGGGCGCTGTCCATGGCCGTAACCGCGATAATGGGAATCGTACGGGTGTCTTCGCGGCTGCGCAACTCGCGGATGGCCTGGAGCCCGTCGAACTCGGGCATCATGATGTCCATGAGGATCAGGTCGGGGTGCTCGGCGACGGCTCGCTCGACGGCCTCGCGGCCGTTGGTGGCCTCGAGGGCCCGATAGCCCACGGCCTCGAGGAGCATCCGCAATGCGTGCCGGCTGTCGAAGTGATCCTCGGCGACGAGGATGGTCGCGCGGGACGCTTCCGGTGGGGCGCTGGACAGGTGCTGCATAGCCGCTCGCCTCTTCGCTTGCGCAGGGGCGCCGTTGCCCCGGGGAGAGCTTCTCCGCGCGGGGTGCCGTGGAGAACGCAAGTTCTGCGCCAGGTCGCTACTCCGCTTCGGCTTCGGGCGACCAGGGCCGGCCCCACTCCTGCTCGGCTTCCCGGGCGCGCTCGATGGCGTCCTGGATGACCCGGCGGGCCTCGCGGACCTCCTCGGGCTCGTCCGTCCCGGAGAAGAAGCGGCCCGTGGCGCGGACCTCGTACGCAAAGATCTTTGCACGCAGGTCGCCCAGTACCCGGAGCAGGCTGGGCGTCGCTTCCAGCAGCCGGCCCTCGCCATCGAGGCGGAGGATCAACTCGGCGAAACGGCGCAGGTCGGCCGTGAGCTCTTCTGGCCTGATGTCGTCGTAGAGTCCCATGACGGATCCGGGTGGTCTCGGCAGGTGGGGACGGACAGCCCCGATCTAGGCATCGGCGGTCGCGACTTCGACCGCGGGTGCGGGGCAGGGCAGGAACAGCTCGAACGTCGAGCGGACGCCCGGCTCGCTCTCGACCCGTAGCTCTCCGCCCAAGAGGCGGGCGAGGCGGCTCGAGATGGCGAGCCCGAGGCCGACGCCGGCCGCGGCCCCCTCGCCCTGGGGCGGCGCGACCTGGACGAACTCATCGAAAATGCTCTCCAGGTACGCCGCGGGGATGCCGATGCCGGTGTCGGTGACGGCGATCCCGACCCACCCCTCCTCGCCGGGCGGGCAGCAGGGGGAGAGCGGCCCGTCGGCTTTGTTCGCCGGCACGATGTGGCGCGCGGTGACCGTCACCGAGCCGCGCGGCGTGAACTTCACCGCGTTGGAGAGGAGGTTGAGCAGGATCTGACGCACGCGCGCGGGGTCGGTGCGCAGCCGCGGCAGCGCGGCGGCCAGCTCGATCCGCAGCTCGATGCCCTTGCCCTGGGCGTCGATCTCGATGGCGCCGACCGCGTCCCGGATGAGCGCGGGCAGATCCACGTGGTCCGGGCGCAGCTCGATGCGGCCGGCATCCAATTTCGAGAGGTCGAGCAGGTCGTCCACGATGGACAGGAGCTGGGCGCACGAGGCGCTCAGCTTCTGGAGCGCGTTCGCTTGCGCCTCGTTCATGGGTCCGTAGACGCCTTCGGCGAGGAGCTGGCTGTAGCCGAGCACCGCGTTGACAGGCGTGCGCAGGTCGTGGGTGACGCTCGCGAGGAACCGGCTCCTCGCCGCGAGGGTGCGCTCGAGCCTGCGGCTGCGACGTTCGAGGGCGGCACGGGTCCGCTCGATCTCGGCCGTCTGCTCCCGGAGGCGCGCCGCCTGCCGGCGGGACTCGGCGCGGAGCGAGGCGCGCTCCACCGCAGTGCCGGCGTGGCGCGCCATGATCTGGAGCAGGCGGCAATCGCGGGCGGGGTCGAAAGCCGCGGCGCCTCTGGACAGCAGGGCGATGACCCCCCTCGGGCCGCCTTCGCCACCCGTCTGCGAGGCCAGGACGGTGCGCCAGCCGGCCCGCGCCGCGAGTCGCGCGGACCGGATCCAGCGGCGGCAGCCCGTCCCCGTCGCACCGAGGGCGCGGCCCAGCTCATCGGCGAGCTCCCGCGCCGTGTCCTCCTCCAGGCCCACCCGGGCCAGCACCGGCGGATCCGGCGGGCGCTCCATGCTGAACAGGGCGGCCTCCGCCCCGAACGTCTCCGCCACGTGGGCAAGGAATCCGACGGCGAGCTGTGCGGGCTCGACGTCGTCCAGCAAGAGCTCCGTCGCGCGCGCGAGCGCGTCCAGATCGTCACGGTGGATCACCATGCCCGCTCCAGCGATGCAATGCAGCCGGGCGCGGGTGCCGCAAAAGGCCGGCCACGTCCGGGGCGCAGTCGGCCAGTCCGGCTCCGGCCTACTGGACGGTCCTGCGGAACCCGCGTACCTTGCTCGCGTGGCGAGAATCGCGTTTCTGACCAGAAAGATCCGATTTGCGGCGGCGCACCGCTACCACCGGCCGGAGTGGAGCGAGGAGGAGAACCGCCGCGTCTTCGGGCCGTGCAGCAACCCGCACGGCCACGGGCACAACTACGAGCTCGAGGTCACCGTCATGGGAGAAATCGACCCGGTCACGGGGTTCTCGGTCGACCTCGGCGCGCTGGATGAGCTGCTGGAGCGTGAGGTGAGGCGCCCGCTGGACCACCAGCACCTCAACCACGTGGTGCCGGAGTTCGGGCCGGGCGGGCAGATCCCCACCACCGAGAACATCCTGGCCTACCTGTGGCCGCGGCTGGAAGCCGGCCTGCCGCCCGGTGTGCGGCTGCACCGGCTGCGGCTGCACGAGGATCCGACGTTCTACGTGGACTACTACGGCGGCGGGGAGGCGACGCATGAGCACCGTTGACCGCCAGCCGACCGAGCCGGGCCAGCCGCGTCGTCGTCGGCGCCGCCGGCGCCCCCGGGGGCCACGCCCGCCGGTGCCCCGTCCCGAGGGCGCGGTCGCCGACGCGCCCGGGCCCACCGACCGCGCCGCCGCCAGCGAGGCCACTGCCAGCGAAGCGGCGGGCGGCGAAGCGGCGGTCGACCTCACGGCCTGGCCCGAGGAGCCCGAGGTGGTGAACGAGCGTCGCTTCGAGGCCGATGGCGAAACCTGGATCGCGCGGCCGGTGGGCGAGAGCGCCATCGGACACGGCGCCGGCGCGCGCGCCTACATCGTCGCGGTGAGGTTCTTCCGGGCCCGGGACGACACCCCGGTCTCCGAGGTGCTGATCCCTCGGGGCCGGTTCGAGATGCTCTACGATGAAGAGCTCGTGGAGCTGCTGCACCGCGCAACGCCGCTGAAAGACGCGCCTGAGCCCCGGGGCCGCGGGCGCCGGAGCCCGCGGGACGAGCCGGACGACGAGCTGCCGCTGGAGGGCTGAGAGCCCGCGCGCCCGGGGCTGCACGCCCGTGCGTCTGACGCGGGTCGCCGGCGCTCCGGGCGGCATCCGGCCGAAGGGCCACGCGCGGCACCCGAGCGGCGAGCCGCGCGGGGTTCCCGTGTGCGGGCGGGCGCGTGAGCCCGCGCGCCGCGTCCTCGCCCCCCCTCAACTCAGCCGCGGCCCGACCGCGATGGTGTTTTCTTCCACCCGGATGGCGTACCGCCCCAGCGGCGGCCGGCCGGCCGGGGCCAGCCGCTCCCCCGTGCGCACCTCGAACGCCGAGTCATCCCGCGGGCACAGCAGCACCGTGCCCGTCAGCCGGCCTTCCCGGGCCAGGTTGGTCCCGTCGTCCGGGCAGCGGGCGTCCAGGGCGTAGTAGGTCTGTCCGACGTTGACCAGCAGGAGGTCCCGGCCGTGCGCGTGCACCTCGCGCATCTCGCCAGGGCCGAGCTCGGGCGTGGTGAGCACGGGCACGAAACCGGCCATGCGTCCCCCACTGAGAGGTCCGGAGCGCCAGGGGTGCAAGCGTCGTACCGGTGGGCGAGTTACGGTCTTTGTTCGGGAACGGGCGGGCCGCGGGCGGGTAGCACGGGGAGCGGGCGCCGAGCCCGTAACCTGTGTCTCAGCAAGGGGTTAGCGCAGTGAAGGACGGCTTCGACCCGAAGGATTACGTGGACGTGGCCGAGCGGATCCGGGCCTTCTACGAGCGGTACCCGGAGGGCTCGATCCAGACGGAGATGGTGCGGCTGGAGGGGGACCTCGTGGTGTTCAAGGCGACGGTGTACCGGGACCGCGAGGACCCGCACCCGACGACGGGGTGGGCGTACGAGCGGGAGGGGGTGGGATACGTCAACCGCACCAGTTTCATCGAGAACTGTGAGACGTCCGCCATTGGCCGTGCGCTGGCGAACCTGAACTTCCCGACGTCGCGGTCGCTGCGGGGGCGGGGCGACGGCGGCCCGGCGACGGCGGAGCAGATCGCGGAGATCCGAGCGCTGGCGGAGTCGCAGGCCGTACCCGAGGATGTGAGGGAGCGGGTGCTGGCGCGGCTCGAGCAGGAGCTGACGGCGCGGCAGGCGGCGGACGCGATCGCGTACCTGAAGCGGCTGCACCGGAAGGCGGGTCTGGCGGCCTGATCCCTGCCGGCCGGCGCTGCAGGGCGGTGCGCGCCGCGGGTCGTGCCACGTGGGTTCGCGGCTCGCGCAGGGGCACGGCGGTGCCCTCTGTCCCGGTGGAGGCGGCATGGTAGCGGAGCGACTCGTGGAGGCGCTGGACGCCGGCGGCTCGAGGGTGGAGCACGACGGCCTTGCGTTCACGCACCTGGACCGGGTGATGTGGCCGGAGTCGGGTTACACGAAGCGGGACATGGTGCGTTACTACGCCCGGGTGGCCCGTGTGATGGTGCCCTACCTCGCGGACCGCGCGCTGATGCTGAAGCGGTACTCCGAGGGCATCGGGTCGGACCCGGTGGTGCAGCAGCGTGTGTCGGGCCGGGTGCCCGCGGTGGTGGAGACGGCGGTGCTGCCGCTGGCGCTCGGCGGCCGGGCGCGGCGCTTCGTGGGATCTCTCGAGACGATCTTGTACGCGGCGCAACTGGACGCGGTGGAGCTGCACGCGTGGCATTCGCGGCTCGAGACGCTGGATCGGCCGGACTGGGTGGTGCTGGACCTGGATCCGGGACGCGGCGTGGGCTTCGCGCGTGTGGTGGAGGTCGCGCGCCTGCTGCGCGACATCCTGGACGACCTGGGCGTGGGGCCGGTGGTGAAGACGAGCGGCTCGCGCGGGTTGCACGTGTACGTGCCGGCGGGTGCGCGCGTGGATTACGCGGCGGCCGCGCGCTTCGCGCGGCTGGTGGCGGAGCGGGCGGCGTCGGAAGCGCCGCGTCTGGCGACGGTGGAGCGGACGGTGAGCGAGCGTGGGCCGCGGGTGTACGTGGACCACCTCCAGAACGCGCGCGGGAAGCTGGCGGTGGCGCCGTACTCACTCCGGGCGCGGCCGGGCGCGCCGGTGTCCATGCCGCTGCACTGGGAGGAGCTGGATGGGCTGCGGAGCGCGCGCGCGTTCACGCTGGCCGATGTCCCCGCGCGGCTCGAAGCGGAGGGCGACGCGTGGCGCGGAGTCCTGCGGCGGCGTGGGAGCGTGGCGCGAGCGCTGCTGCGGCTGGAGAAGGAGCGGGGCGGCTGAGGCGCATGGCCTGACCGCCCCGCGTCGCATCTCAGCGACGGGGTCGGGTGCCGCCCTGCATGCGCTCCAGCACCTGCGGCTGATGCTCCTCGATCCAGCGGCTCATCTCTTCTTCCTGCCGGAGGTTCTGCTCGAGCAGGCGGCGGATGTCATCCTGTCCGAGCGCGCGGGCCTGATCGATGAGGCCGCGGTAACTGGCGATCTCGTAGTGTTCGGTCTTGTTGGCGGCGTCGAGGTTGAAGACCTCGAGCGCCTGCTCCGACGGGTTCTCCTGCTGGAACGCGCGTTTCTCGTCGCGGAGTCCGCGGATGGCGGCGCACTGCACGCGGGGCGCCTGCGCGGAGAGGAGCTCGAAGCAGCGTTCGAGGTTCTGGATCTGCTGTTCGGTCTCATCGCGGTGCTTGCGCACGCGGTTGCGGATGGTCTCGTCGGCCGTCTCGGTTTCCATCTGGTCCAGCACGGCGAGGATCTGTTGCTCGGCGTCGTAGATGTCGCCGAGGCCGTGGCGGAATAGGTCGTTGAGGCTGTTGGCGGGCATGGCTCTCCCTCCGGGGTGGTGGAGTGCTGGGAGGCGGAGCCGGGGGCTGGGCGCCGGGCCGGTCCGCCGGTGAATGCAACGGGCGTCGTGCGAGGCCGTGCCGCAGGGCGGACTGCCCGGCGCAGCGTCGCAATGCGAGAGCCGGGTCGGTCGGACGGCGCCATCCGCCCGGGCATCGCGGCAGGAGCGCTGCGGCCCTGGTGTTCGAATCGGTGCGGCGGCGTGTTGCAACTTCCATTCCTCGATGCGTGCGCCCTCGGCGGTTCGGGAACGGGGATTGCACGCGGCCGACGCGGGTGCGGATCGTTGCGCAGCGCGGGAGGCGTGGTGACGCACGTGGTGTTCGTGGGGTTGGGGTTCGGCGGGCTGTATACGCTCCGCCGGCTGGTGGACGGCGCGGTGGCCGGGTTGCGGGTGACGGCGATCGACCGGCGTGACCGGTTCGTCTTCACGCCGCTCCTGTACGAGTACCTCGTCGGCGAGCTGGCGGCGGACGTGGTCGCGCCGCCGTACGCGGAGCTGGTGCCGGAGGGCGTCGAGCTGGTGACCGACGAGGTGCGCTCCATTGATGTTCGCGCACGGACGATCCAGCTCGCCGGCGGACGGACGCTGACGTTCGATGTGCTGGTGCTGTCTCCCGGATCCGTGCCCGCCTTCCATGGGGTGGAGGGTGCGGAGACGGAGGCGGTGCCGTTCTACTCACTGAGCGATGCGGAGCGGCTGCGCATCGTGCTCGACACCGGTGCGTGGGCGCGGGGTGGGCTCCCCGCGTGCGTCGTCGGCGGCGGCGTGGTGGGCGTGGAGCTGGCGTTCGCGCTGGCGGAGCGGCTGGAGCGGGGCGGGGCGGGCCCGCGTGCGACCGAGCAGCCGTCGGTCATCGTCCTGGAAGCGCTGGACGAGATCCTGCGGGGCGTGACGCCGCAGATGCGGCGGATGGTGAAGAAGAAGCTGGCCCGCCGCGGCGTGCAGGTGAGGACAGGCGTTCGGGTGCTCGAGGTGGCGCCGCACGCGATCGTGTTCAGGAGCGGCGATCGCACGGAGCGTGTGGAGGCGGCGGCGATCGCGTGGGCGGCCGGGATCCGCGTGAACCCGCTGATCGAACGACTGCCCGCCGAGCGCCACGGCAACCACGGCGTGCGCGTGGAGCGGACGCTCCAGCTCCCGGGGTACCCGCACGTCTTCGTGCTGGGCGATGCCATCGCGTACCCGGGCCGTGTGATGGGGGAGCCTTTGCCGGACACCGCGCAAGCGGCGGTGCAGGAAGCGGAGGTGTGCGCGGCGAACGTGCGGAGTCTCATCGAGAACGGGCTCCCGCGGGAGCACTTCCGGTTCTCGAACCTGGGGATGTTCCTCCGCGTGAACCGTCACGAGGCGATCGCCGACATCAAGGGCGTGGTGGTGGATGGCGTGGTCGCGTCGCTTGCGCGGCAGGCGGCGTACGTGGTACGTCTTCCGCTCTGGGCGCTGCGCACCGCGGCGATCCGGCAGTGGTTGGGCCTCGAGGAGGCGGAAGAGGTCGAGGTGCGGCGGGAGCGGCGTCGGGCTGCGTGATGATGCGCTGAACGGGATCCGGAGCCGAGGGAATGAGGACGAGTGGTCGGCGGCGCGTGCTGACGGGAGACAGGCCCACGGGGCGGCTGCACCTGGGTCACTGGGTCGGGAGTCTCCAGAACCGTGTGCGCCTCCAGGACGAGTACGATTGCGCCATCATCATCGCGGACCTCCACACGCTGACGACGCGGCCGCAACGCGAAGCGCTGGCGGAGATGCCGGAGAACATCCGGCAGATGGTGCTGGACTACCTGGCGGTGGGCATCGATCCGGAGAAGTGCACGATCTTCGTGCAATCCGCGGTGCCGGAGATCGCCGAGCTGCACCTCCTGCTCGGGATGCTGGTGTCGCTCCCGCGTCTGGAACGGATCCCGACGATCCGGGAGATGGCGCAGGCCGCGCACCTGGACGTGCTGCCGTTCGGGTTGGTGGGCTATCCGGTGCTCCAGGCGGCGGACATCCTGATCGCGCGTGGCGAGATCGTGCCCGTCGGGCGTGACAACCTGCCGCACGTGGAGGTGGCGCGGGAGCTGGCGCGGCGGTTCAACCACATGTACGACGAGGTCTTCCCGGAACCCGAGCCGCTGCTCAGCGAGACGCCCGTGCTGCCGGGCATCTACGGCCAGCAGAAGATGTCCAAGTCGCTGGGCAATGCGATCCTGCTCTCGGACACACCCGAGGTGGTCTCCGCGCGGGTCATGCAGATGTACACGGACCCTGCGCGTGTGCGTGCGGACGTCCCGGGACGCGTGGAGGGGAACCCCGTCTTCATCTACCACGACCTCTTCAACCCGGACCGTGCGGAGGTCGAGGACCTGAAGGAGCGCTACCGGCAGGGCCGGGTGGGCGACGTGGAGGTGAAGCGGAAGCTGGCGCGCGCGTTGAACGCGTTCCTGGACCCGATCCGCGAGCGGCGCGCCGCATTGGAGCGCGATCCCACGCTGGTGGAGGACGTGCTGCACGCGGGCAACCGCGCGATGCGGGCGATCGCGGCCGAGACGATGGAGCGCGTGCGTGCGGCGATGGGCATCACGTACTTCCGCTGAGCGTTGCGGGAGGGGCGGGCGACGCGGCCGTGCGCGGTCGCGTCCCAGCACGCTTCTTGCGACCCCGCCAGACCGCTTCGACTGCGCCGGCGCGTCGCCCGCACAGGAGGTGCGCCGGCCGCGTCTTCTCCAGCCCCAACACATCCAACCGAGGGGAGGCATCGCATGGCACGGGGCGACTGGCTTTCGCGTTCTCCGCGCAGGAGCGAGTCCCGGTGGGAGCGGTGGTCCGGGCGCGAGCGGAGCCGGGAGCGCGAGGACGTGGAGCGTGGCTACGGCGCGCGGTACGGCGAGGGGTGGGCGCCGGAGGGGGCCGGCCTCGAGTCGGAGCGCGCCCGGCGGGCGCGCGAGCGCTGGGGTGCGGACTGGTGGGGCGAGGGTGGTTACGGCGGCTACGAGGGCGGCTATGGTCCGGGTATGCCGATGCGTCGTCGCGGCGAGCCGTACCGGCGCCCGTGGTATGACCGCGAGGAAGAGACCTACGGCTCGCCCTACTACGACCGGCTCCCGTTCCGCAGCCGCCGGCGCTACGAAGGCGGCGAGTACGGCTGGGAGGGGGAGCGCCGGTATTTCCGGCCGTACGATCGGGAGTTCCAGGCGGGGTACGGCGAGCCCTACCGTGGACGTGTGCCGGGGTACACGGGCGAGTACGGCTGGGCCGGCCGGCCGGGTTACCGCCCGTATCGCGAGTGGCGCTCCACCGTGCGGCGTGGCGCGGGTGAGCGGTGGCGCGGAGCGGGGCCCTACGGCCACGAGTACGGGTGGTAGGGCGAGACGGTTGACGCTGGCAGGGGCATGGCCGATCTTGGCGCGCGAGGGGCGCAACGCATGCCGCCGCGCATCGCCCTGGAGGAGAGCGACGGCGTTCCTTCCCCGCCAGTGACACGAGATGAGCAAGCCGTGGCTGGGGCCGGTGCTGTTGGCCGCGATGGCGGTCTTCGCGCTGGCCGTGTACCCATCGCTGCCCGAGCAGGTGCCGACGCACTGGGGGCTGAGCGGCGAGGCCGATGACTGGATGCCGAAGTGGCCCGGCGCGTTCCTGCCGGTGTTCCTCGGCGCGGGGGTCTGGGTCCTGTTGCTGGTCTTACGGCGGATCGACCCCCGCCGGGTGCACTACGAGTCGTTCCGCGACACGTTCTGGCTGCTGCTGAACGTGCTGATCGCGTTCTTCGCCCTGATCCAGGTGGTGTCGCTGGGAACCGCGCTGGGATGGCCGATCGACGCGAGCCGTGTGATCCTGCTGGCGGTCGGCCTGTTGTTCGTCGCGTTCGGGAGCTACCTGCCGCGGGTGCGGTCGAACTGGTGGATCGGGATCCGCACGCCGTGGACGCTGGAGAGCGAGCGTGTGTGGCGGGAGACGCACCGGCTCGCGGGCGCGACCTTCACGCTCGGCGGGCTCGTGACGTTGGCTGCGGCGCTGCTGCCGCCGGACCTCCGCCCCTGGGTCGCAACGGCCGGGTTGATCCTGGCGGCCTTCGTCCCTGCGGTCTACTCGTACCTGGTGTATCGCCGGGAGCGGCGGGAGCGGCACGCCTGAGCGATCCGGCGCGTCGAGGCCTGCGCCCGCGAGCCAGGTGGATCCGGAGAGAGGATGCACGGACGCAATGGCGCTGGCGGAGACGAGCAGAGCACAGTGGACGCGAAGGACAGCGCTGTAGCGGTTGCGGCGGTGGACCGTCCGCGCAACCTGCTCGCCGGCGATCTGGCGGCGGGCGGCGCGGCCGAGGACGAGGCGCCCCGCTGGAGGCGCAAGGCCTGGGATCGAGTGAGCGGGCTCGTCCTGACCGCCGTCGTCGTGCTGACGCTGGGCGCACTGAGTGCTGCGGGGATCGCGGTCCCGGCGTCGCCCTTCCTCCTCTTCGCCGTCGCTTACGCATCGTTCGCGGGCGGCCTGTTCTACGGGCTGGCCAGCGCGGCCGCTGCGATCGCGTACATCGCCTTCTCGCCCGCCGCGCTGGGGACGGAGCGCGACTTCCCGGAGCAGAACGACCACCTGCTGGTTGCGCTGCTCATCGTGGCGCCGGGGATGGCGTTCCTCGTGGACCGCATGCGGCGGGAGCTGGACGGGCTGCTCGCGCGGGAGCGGAGCGCCCGCGCGGCGGCGGAGGCCGCCGAGGGTCGGCTGCGCGGGTTCATCGCCTCGGTGAACGACGTGGTCTTCACGCTGGACACGGCGCACCGTTTCACGACGGTGCTGGGCCGGGGGCCATCGCCGTTCAATGTGCGCCCGGAGGAACTGAGCGGCCGCTGTCTCCGCGAGGTGCTGGGTGAGGAGGGGGCGCGTGCCCACGAGGCGGCGGTGGAGCAAGCGCTGCGGGGCGTGCCGGCATCGTACGAACACGCGTGGCAGGCGCCGGACGGCGTGCGCTACTTCCACACGACCGTCGCGCCGATCCACGGCAGCGGCGGCACCGTCATCGGCGTGGCCGGGGTGACGCGGGACATCACCGCACGGATCCGCGCGGAGGAGGAGCTGCGCAGGAGCGAGGCGCGTTACCGGCTGCTGGCCGAGAACGCGACGGACATGATCTCGCGGCACGACCCCGACGGCGTCTTCCTGTACGCGTCTCCCGCGTGCCGTGCGTTGCTGGGCTACGAGCCCGAAGAGCTGCGGGGTGTGCGGCTGACCGAGCTGTGTCACCCGCGGGACGTGGCCCGGCTGACCCGTGCGCGGGATGCGCTGTTGTCGGCGGCGGAGAGCGGCGGGATGACGTTCCGGCTGCGGCGCAAGGACGGCGAGTACGTGTGGGTCGAGACGATGGCGCGCCTCGTCCGCGATGAGGAGTCGGGGGCTGAGCCGGAGTTCCTCGCGATCACGCGCGACATCACGGCGCGGCGCCAGGCGGAAGCGAACGCGCGGCGGCTGATCCGGGCGCGCGCGGCGCGGGCGGCGGCGGAGGCGGCGGCGAGGCGGTCGGCGTTCCTGGCGGATGCGAGCCGGCAGCTCTACTCGTCGCTGGACATGGAGACGACGCTGCGGATCCTGGTGGAGCTCGTGGTGCCGCGGCTGGCCGACTGGGCGGTGGTCTACGTGGCGGATGGCGCGGGCGAGGTGCAGCGGGTGGGCACGGCGCACAGGGATCCCGAGGCCCGGGCGCTGCTGGAGCGCCTGCGGCAGAAGCCGCTGCCCCGCAATCCGCCGCACCCGGTGCTGCGGGTGCTGGAGACCGGCGCGGCGGAGTTCGTGGCGGACGTGAAGCCCGAGTTCCTCGAGGCGGCGGCGTCCGACGCGGAGCATGCCGAGATCCTGCGGGCGCTGGGCTGCCGTTCGTTCATGGCCGTCCCGCTCTCCGTCGGCAGCCGCACGCTGGGGGTCCTGTCGCTCAACCGGTGCCCGGGGGCGGAGCCGTTCGACCCTGCGGACCTCGCCCTCGCGCAGGATCTCGCCCGCTACGCCGCCGTGGCGGTGGAGCACGCCGGGCTGTACCTGGAAGCGCAGCAGGCCAATCAGGCGAAGAGCGATTTCCTGGCCGTGATGAGCCATGAGCTGCGGACGCCGCTGAACGCCGTCACGGGCTATGCGGACCTGCTGCTCATGGGGCTGCCGGACCCGCTGGGGCCGCAGGCGCGGATGTACGTCGAACGCATCCGCACCGCGGCGTGGCACCTGTTCCAGCTCATCGAGGAGATCCTGACGTTCGCGCGGCTGGAGGCGGCGCGGGAGGTGGTCACGCCGGAGCGCATCGAGCTGGCCGGCTTCCTGCGCGAGTGCGCGACGCTCATCGAGCCGGTCGCGCGGGAGAAGGGGCTGGACTTCCGCCTGGAGCTGGCGGTGGACGACGTCGTCCTCCGGACGGATTCCCGCAAGCTGCGGCAGATCCTCCTGAACCTGCTGTCCAACGCGGTGAAGTTCACGGACCGCGGGTCGGTGGTCCTGCGGGCGGAGCTGGAGGCGAATGCGCCGGTGTTCCGGATCAGCGACACGGGGGTGGGGATCGCGCCGGAGCACGTGGCGATGATCTTCGAGCCGTTCTGGCAGGCGGAGCAGCCCACCACGCGGCGGGCGGGCGGGGCCGGACTGGGGCTCGCCGTGGCGCGGCGCCTGGGGCGGATGCTGGGCGGCGACGTGGAGGTGGAGAGCGAGCCGGGCCGGGGGACGACGTTCACCGTGCGTCTGCCGGCGAGCGTGGTGGTGGGGCCGGAGGAGGCGCCGCGGGGTTGAGGCGCCGATCAGGCGGAGGCGCGCAACGCGGCGCCGAGAGCGCGGCGGTAGCGAGCCGCGCGGCGTTGGAAGCGGAGCCGGTCCCCACCTTCCGCCTCGCCCATGGACGGCAGCGCGTCTGCGAGTCGCCACGCGGCGTAGGGCGCCAGGTAGGCGGTGAGCGCCACCACGGCCTCGCGCGGGCCTTCGCGGGTCTCGGTCGCGTGGTGTGCGGCCAGCTCCGCCGCCGCGGCCGCGTCCAGCCCGAGCTCGACGACGGCGCCGGCCAGGTCCCACGCAGGGTCTGTCGGGCCGGGAAGCCGTAGACCGTCGCCGTGGTCCGGCGCATCCACTTTCGGGTGGCCGTGTGCGCCTGCGATCCACTCGTGCAGGTCGAGGCGCGCGTCCGGGATGACCGCCTCCCGCTCCGGGAGCCGCTCCAGCCGGCGGACCGCGGCGGCGAGGCCGGCGTCGTGACCTGCCAGCGCCTCCCGGGCGTTGACCTCGAGCATCACGAGCGTCGGCGCGGTCTGCGCTGCCGTACCGGTCGGTCCGTAGCGCGCGGGTCCGGCCGGCAATGTACGTGGCGACGGCGCGCAGGAATGCGCAGTCTCGCACGGCTCCCGGCCCGGCAGGCCGGCCCTCGACCCAGGGCAGGGCCAGGAAGCCGTCGGCGCTGCCCCGTGGCGGCGGGCCGAGACCGGCGTCGGCCAGCCGCCCGGCCCGCTCGGCCACCGCGTCGCCCCACGCACCGAGGCCCGCATAGCGGAGGAGGCAGCGACGGCCGTTGCCGTCGCGGCACAGGTACTTGCGCCGCTCGTGGACCACGCAGGCGGGGAGTCCGGCGGCGCCGGGGATGCAGGCCCTCCACGCGCCGGCCGAGAGGTCCTGGATCTGGGCGAGGGCCAGGCGACTGGCGGCGCGGGCGATGCGGGCGTCATCCGGCGGTGGGGCGAAGGTGCGGGCCGCCGCGAACCAGGCCCGCCGGGACTCCGGCGCGAGGGGCATCCCGTGTGTCCGGCTCGGGAGGATGACCAGCCGCTGGGCACCCAGGGAGGCCAACCAGTCCGCCACGGCGGCCAGCGCCTCGCCCGTGGCGCCGGGGCCCTCGTCCACCACCACCGCATCGCCGCCCGCCGCGAGCCGGGCGCGGCAGTGTGCGGCCGGTGCGGCCGTGGCGATGATGCGTCGGCTGCCGGGACCACCGCGGGGCCGGATCGCGACGCCCGCCGGCGCGTGCAGCGCGGCGGCGACGGCGGCGGAGAGGCTGGTGCCGATGCTCCGCACGCCGATGACGAGGGCGTGGCGGGCCCGGGCGCGGCCCGCCTCCCGGGCGTACGCGGCGGCCGCAGCGGCGTAGCCGGCGGGATCCACCGGGTAATGCACGTAGCCCTCCGGCGGCCGGACGGGGATCACGGCGGGCAGCGGCCCGGCCTCCAGGAGGGCCAGCGCCGCGCGGGCGGCGGCGAGGCAGGGCGCCGGGCTCTCGCCCCTGTGCGCCGCGACGAAGGCGTGGCCGGCAGCGAGCGCCAGGCGGCGCAGCCCCTGCTCGAGGGGACCCCGGTCGTCCCGGTTCGGGCTGGCCGCGTCCAGCACGCCCTGCTCGAGCTCGCCGGCTTCGACCAGGAGCGCCGTCACCGCCGCCGCGGTCCACGAGCCTTCGGAGCCGCGCCCAGGACCCGGATCGGGCAATGGGTGTACCGTCGGAGCAGTGACGGCCCCGGTGCCGGCCCGCGCAGCGCGACGGTCCGGTGCGCCGGCGCCGTGGTGTCACAACCGCCGGGACCGGCGCGTTGTTAGGTGGACGATCCGCAACCGGAGCCACGTGGACCACGATGCACTGTTCCACCGCCTCCACCCGGCACTCTACCGGTACCTCTACCGTTTGACCGGGGACGCGGACACGGCGGATGACATTGCGCAGGAGGCGTTCGTCCGGCTCCTGCGGCAATCCCTGCCGGAAGACGAAGTCCGGCCGTGGCTGTTCACGGTGGCGACGAACCTCGTGCGGGATGGGGTGAGGAAGGCGGGCCGGCGGCAACGGCTGCTGGCGGCCGAGAACTTCGTACCGGCCACCGTCCCGGGGCCCGACGAGGAAACGGATCGAGCGGAGCGGGTGGAAGCGGTCCGGAGGGCTTTGGCACGGATCCCGCTACGGGACCGTCAACTCCTGCTCATGCGGGAGGAAGGATTCACGTACGAGGAGATGGCGCGTGCGGCCGGTGTGGCGCCCGGGTCGGTGGGGACGCTGCTGGGACGCGCGCTGAAGCGGTTCATGCAGGTGTACCAGGCGCAAGAGGGCACGGATGGACCACGCAGGTGAGGGCCAGCTCCTGGCCTATCTGGACGGTGAGCTGAGCGCCGCGGAGCGCGCGGCGGTCAGCGCCCATCTCGCTGCCTGCACGGCGTGCGCCGAGGAACTGAGCGTGCTGGAGGAGGCGAGCAGGCAGTTCGCGGCCTCGCTGCGCCTGCTGGATTCCGTCGCCCCTGCTCCGACGCCGGTGGAGGCGGTGCTCGCGCGGGCGAAGGCGGAGCGGGTTGCGGCGGTGCGCCGGACGCTTCTCCGGGCGGCCGGCATCGTTCTCTTCCTGGCGGCCGGCGGCGCTGCGGCGATGCCGGGTTCGCCGGTGCGCCAGTGGGTGCAGGCGGCGTGGGAGCGACGCGCGGAGCTGTTCGGCGGAGAGCGCCAGGGGCAGGCGCCGCCTGCCGTGGCCCCGGAGCCGGCCGGCGTCGATGCGACCCCTGTGGACGGCCGGATCCACATCTCGCTGGTGGACCTGCCGGAGGGGGCGGAAGTGCGGATCCGGCTGGTGGACAGCCCGGTGGCGTGGGTCGAGGTGCCCACCGGCGGCGACCGACCCGTGCGGTTCGTGAGGGGGGCCGGCCGGGTGGAGGTCTCCGGTGGCGGCGCCGGCGTGGTCCGCGTGGACTTGCCCCGCGGTGTGGCCGACGCACGGGTGGAGGTGGACGGAGAGCTGCGGGTGTTCAAGGACGGTGACACACTCCGGTTCGCCGGCTCCGGCGAGGGCGTGGGGGGCGGAGAGGCGACGCTCCGGATCGCCCGCTGAGCGACGCTCCGGATCGCCCGCCGAGCGGGGACGGGTGGACCGCGGAGCGCGGGTGGGGCCGCCGGCCGGCAGGTCGGCGGCCTTCGCGCTGCTGACGGGCCGGACTTCGGAGTGACCGCGGAGCGCGGATCAGGGGTCGGCGGAGCGCTTCAGCTCAGGGCGGTCGGGATCGCGGAGGCGGCGCCGCGCGCGGTGGACCGGGTCGTGACGCGCGCGGCGGGATGGATTATAATGTACGGTCACACTGGCAACGCCCGGCTCCTGATCGAACGGCCGAACCGCTCGCGCTGCCGGGCCAGGTCGCGACCCGATGCTCTCCCCAATCTCTTTCGCCCTGCTCGCCATCGTGGCACCGCTCCAAGGGCCGGTGCCGGGCGTCGTGCGCGGCCACGTCCGCAGCGAGTCGACCGCCGCGCCGGTGGCCGGGGCCCGCATCGAGCTCGTGGGGGTGGCCGGGCCGGGGGCGCTGGCGGACAGCCTGGGGAACTACGTGCTCCGGGGCGTGCCGCCCGGCCGCCAGATCGTCCGTGCCAGCCACATCGACCACGAGGCGCTCCAGGTCGAGATCTACGTTCCCGCCGGCGGAGAATTCATACTGGACTTCGACCTCGAGGTCCGCCCCGTCGCCTTGCCCCGGGTGATCGCCGAGGTCCTGGCGGTGCGGGGCGCCCGGGACACGGTGGCCGCCGCGGCGCCGGAACTGAGTGCGGCGTCCATCCGCGCCCTGGAGGCGTCGCCGGGGGTGGCGGAGCTGGGGATCGCGGAGGCGGCGCGGCAGCTGCCCACCGATCAGCCGATCGACCCGTCGGACATCCTGTACGTCCGGGGCACGGCGGCGGACCTGAAACTCATCCTCCTGGACGGCGCGCCGGTGTACGCGCCCTTCCACCTCGCCGGCCTGATCGAGCCGCTGGAAGCCGGGGTGTTGCGGGCGGCGAGCCTCTTCCTCGGCGGAGCGCCGGCGCGTTACGACGGCGGCCTGTCGTACGTGATGGACCTGGAGACGAGGGCCGGCCGCCGGAGCCGTCACCAGGTCAGCGCCGCGGTGGACTTCCTCGCGGTCAAGGGCATGGCGGAGGGCCCGATCAGCAGGCGCGTCGGCTTCTTGCTGGAATCGCGGGCGCTCCACGGGTTGGGTCCGCGGCTGTTCCTCAATGAATCGCTCCCCTACGGCTACGCGGACGGACTGATGCGCGTCGACGTGGACGTGGGGAGTGACGGCGTGATCACGGTCACCGGGTTCTGGAACGAGGAGTCCGTGGACGTGGACACCTCGCGCTCGGCCGTGGACCCGGCGAAGTGGGGCAACGCCGCAGGATCGGTGCGCTACCGCGGGGTGATCCTGGGCACGGATGCTGAGCTGACGGCGTCGTACGGCACGTTCGGCGCGGCCATGCCGCTGGGCGACGGCAAGCCGATCCTGGCGCGGGGAGACAGCCGCCGGCTGCGGTTGAACGCGGACTTCGGGGCCGAAGTCGGCGCTGCACAGGTTCGCTTCGGGATGACATACGACCGACTCGAGATCGACCAGCAGCTCGAGTCGTACCGATCGGAGGGCGGCACGACGGTCCGGGCGTTCCAGGAGCGAACGGACGGGGCCGTCACGGGCGCCTACGTAGACGCCTCCGTCCGCCCGGTCGGCGGGCTGGTTCTGCGTGGCGGGCTGCGTGCAGACGTGTTCTCCCACAGCCCGGCGCTGCGTCTCGCGCCGCGGCTGGCCGCGACGTGGATCGTCACGGACCGCTTCGTGGTGAAGCTCGGCGCGGGTCGCTACAGGCAGTACGTGAGCGTGCCGGAGCCGTTGGGTATGGGTGTGGGGCCGACGTGGCCGGGCGCGCGGGCGGCCCGGACGCCCCTCGCGGTCGCCCGCGCCTCACACCTCGTCCTCGGCCTGGACCACGACGTGGGGCAGGGCATCCGCGTCGGCGTGGAGAGCTTCATCAAGCGGTTCGAGGGCATGCCCAGCATACTGGCGCCGGCGCTGCCGATCGAGACGAAGGCGCCCGACACCGAGAGTCACGCCTCGGGTGTCGACCTCTGGATGCAGCGCAGCAGCGGCCGGGTCCAGGGGTGGCTGGGATACTCGGTGGCGTGGGTGTGGTCCGACCGCGGCGGCCACACGTTGACGCGTCCGGCCAGCGGCCGCCAGCTCGTGAGCGCGGGGTTGAGCGGGCCGATCGGGCCGGACGGCGAGTTCGAGATCCGTCTCAACTACGGCGCCGGCTTGCCGTACACCCCCGTGCCGGAGGTCGGGACGCGGGAGCCCGCCTTCGCCGCGGACCAGTTCCCCATCGCGTTCATGAGGGCGGAAGGCGCGGGAGGCGGCGCGCCGGCGCGGCCCGACCACCCGTACCTGCGGATCGACGCCCAGATCTCGCACACCTGGACCACCCGCCTGCGCGAGGCCAGGGTCGAGGTGACGCCGTACATCCGCGTGCTGAACGCCCTGGACCGGCGCGACGCGCTGTTCTACCGGTTCGACGCCGAGGGCAGCCTCCAGCCGTTGGGCGTCCTTCCCCTGCTGCCCGTGCTGGGCGTCGAGTGGCGGTTCTGACTTCCCTGCCGTGCCAACGGCGCCCGACCGCCCGCCGTTGCCTTGCCTCAGTCGTTCCGGATCGAGTGGAGACGGCGCCGACGCGCGCCGGTGACAGAGGAAGACCGCCGATCCGAGGGACGGCCTTCAGCGGCCGTCCACCATTGCCGCGTACACGCACTCCGGACGGAAGCAGAGGTCGTGGCCCCACTCGTCCTGGAACCAGAGCAGTGAGCCGCGGCGCATGCGGAAGAGGATGTTGCGCTGGAGCTCAAGCGGCGACCGCGTCCAGCGGGCGCGGAACACGACCTCGCCGTCGTCCGTGGCCAACCGGACGAGCACGGTCGGGATCCGGGTACGGAGCGGAACGCGCGCTGGGTAGACCATAGCGCGAAAACAAATAGCGAAACCGCGCCTCCGAGGCAAGCGTCAGACGCCCTTTTCGCGCCACAAGCGATCCAGGAGGGCATGGCGCGGGCCGACCCGCTCGCGCCATTCCGGGAGCGCGTAGATGCCGTCGGTCGGGAAGCCGGGCCGTTCCGCGGGCACGTCGATGCCGAGGCACTCACGGGCGGCGCGGCGGAGCGCCTCCTGGGCCTCGAGCATGCGGCGGTGGAACGCGGTTTCGACGGCCGCGTACGGGCTCATGTTCTGGGCGCTGGGGTGCGTGAGCCAGAGCAGAGCGGGCAGCGGCCTCCGGGGCCGGACCCCGGCCCATTGCGAGAGGAAGGCGGCGTCCGGCGCTTCGGCGTCGGGCCAGGCGACGGCCCGACCGCGGGTCAAGCCCGCTTTCGCCAGGCGGGACAGGGACGGCAGCCGCAGCGGCCCCGCCTCGAGCCGCGCCGCCGCGATGGTGGCCCGGAGCGCGACGTTCCCGAGCGCCACCACGAGCCGCGGGCCGACGGCGAGGAGCGTGTCCCGCAGCAGGTGCAGGCTGGTGGGGTAGTCGCCCACGGGGGCGACCAGCTCCGCGAACGTCGGCTCGCCGCCGCCGCGCGCCGGGAGCTGGTTCAGGGCAGCGACGACGAACGTGCGGTTCCGGTCCAGGCCGATGGTCGAGAGGAGGACGTCGAAGTTGGCGCCGCCGATGTCGCCCCCGAAGGGGATGCGCGTGCCGTGGGCGCCCAGGTCGCCGGCGCCCTTGCCGCCCGCGTTGCCGGGCGCCGCGCCGACCCAGAGGACATCGTGCTGGCGCCACGGGCCGTTGCGGCGGGACCAGACGATGGGCCGGGGCGAGGCGGTGCCGTCGGCGAGGCGGCACGGCTCGCTCAGCCATTCGTCTTCGAGGCACCGGAGGTGGCCGGCGTGTACGCGCTCGAAGATCGTGCGGAAGCGGAGCGCCTCTGCCTCGGGCATGGGCCGTCGTCCGCGCGGAGCGATGCGCGAGCGCTCAGATGCTCTCCAGCAGGTCGTCGATCGCCTTGGCGATGGCGTCTCGACCGCGGCCGGCGAGGAGGTTCTCCAGCATCTCGCGGACGTCGGCGGGCACGTCCTCCGGGTGGTTCCGGTCCCTCGCGGAACGGATCACGTTGCCGATGGGCAGCAGGGTGATGTGCGGCCGGTCCGGGGTCGGATCGAACGAGGGCTCCCCGAAGATCTCCGGCGGCGGTGCCGGCACGCTCGCCTTCCACGGCTCATCGTCCTCGTCGTCTTCGAACTCGGAGTGGAGCTGGGCGGGGTCCATGGGAAGGACGAGGCAGACGCGCCCCTCGATGTTGCCCTGATCGTCTTCGGCGGCGGCCAGCGCCACGGAGACCGGCGTGCTGAGGAGCTTGCGGATCGCGTCGACGGCGCCGATGGGCACGACGCCGCGGGCGATCATGTTGCCGCGGTAGTAGTAGGCGAGGGCGAGGGCATCCTCGGGCGTGGCCTCGTGCTCGATCGGCCGTGCCTCGATGGGCAGAGGCTCCGGATAGGCGACGACGACGAGCTGGTTCACGGTTCTCCTTTGCGTTCGATGGTCCCGTGAGTTTAGCCCCGTGGCGGCCGTGGTGTTCCACCCCCTCGGCGGAAGCCGCGTAGGCAGCGGGCTTCCGCTGGCGGAACGCCGCCAGTGGCCGGCAGGAGGCGGGTCCGTCGTCCGTGGTGAGGGGGGTGACGGTTGTCGTTTGACGCACCCGGTCCGTGGCCGGGGCCAGGGCGAGCCGGCCGGCCGGGAGTCGCGGGAGCCGGTCGGTCGGAGCGAGGCAGCGATCCGTCTCGGCGACATTCCGGGGTTGCGCGACGCGGCCGGCCGTGGTTATGTCCGTCCGTGGAACCGGTGCAGAACCGCGTGGAACGTCCAACGGAGCCGGTGATCATGTGCAGGATTCGTCGCAGGTGGCTGGCGCTCGGCGCCCTGTTCGTGGCGGGGCTCGCCGCACGGCCGGCGCTGGCACAGCAAGGGCCGGACCGGGCGGGGCAGAGCGTTGCGCGCGAGTCGTGGCACGAGGCGCGGCGGCGGGCGGCGGCGGAGCGTCGCGCCGCGCTGCTCGAGTGGCACCGCGCCCGTCGTGCGGGCCTGGCCGCGCAGCCCGCGGCGCCTGCCGGCGTGGCGGCACGGGAGGGCGCGCCCGTGTACGCATCACGCTCTGGCCTGGGGGACGGCGACGCCGCGACGGCCGGTGCGGCGGCGATCCGGACCGCGTCCCTCGAGTGGAGGGCCGAGCCGATGGCGGTCGCGGGGCCGGAGTCCCGGTTGCGGGTGCTGGGGCCGATCGGCGCACGGGAGGACGAGCGGGATGCGCGCGCGTTCGATCGGGATCGGTTCGAGCGCGGGCGGGACCGGTTTCGGTACGGGCGCGGTCGCCGCGGGTTCGGCCACCAGCCGTGGGGTCGGGCGGCGCCGTTCGGCCTGCCGTACGGCTTCGAGGATCTCGTCTGCGTTGCGCGTCTCCGGGATCCGTTCCTGGCGGGTGTGAAGGGGTTCGGCCCCTACGGCCGCGGGGTCCATCTACGGGCCAGGTGCCTGTCGAGGTTCGGCCTCGGGTTCGTGGGCACGCCGTATTCCCCGTTCTTCCCCTACGGTTTGATCGGCGACCCGCTGCTGCGCGGTTTCCCGTACTCCGCCGCGCCGCTGCCTGCGCCGCACCGCTTCTCCTACCGGTTCTTCCCGCCAGCGTCGGCGTTACCGTGGCCGGTGGACGACGCGTGGTTGCCGGACGACGAGGGCGGCCCCGGGATCGAGGAGCCGTGGCGCTGATCGCCGCGGCTCCTCGATCACCCGTTCTTCCGGCGGTCAGGCCGCCGGGTCCCAAGAGAGCGGGCAGCGGGTGCCGAAGTCGGTCCGCGTCAGGACGATCTGACGCGCGCGGCCCGTCCGCAGGTTGATGGCGAGCGGCGCCTGGAGGTTCGCGGTGTAGACGCCGTCGGGCTCGGGCGGGAGGGTGACGATGGCGAGGACAGCGATCTCGGAGGGGTCGCCGTCGAGGACGCCGCGGAGTTGGGCCGGTTCGAGCTCCACGGTGTAGCCGTCGAAGAACGGGAAGGGGTCCACGAGCAGGAAGGCCAGGCCCTCGCAATCGGCGGACTCGAGCCAGAACGCGCCGGGCGCGGCCGCGCGGGAGAGGAGGAAGGCGCGCCGCTCGGGCAGGCCGATGAGACCGTCGGCGAACTCGACCCGGATCGGCGCGATGGGCGGCTCGTCCGCCGCGGCGTCGCCAGGGAGGGTGGGGCTGGTGGGCGCCGGGGTCGCCGGCGCCGGGGCCGCAAGGCTCATCTCAGGTAATCCGTCAGATCGAAGGAAAGCATGCGGGAGGCCGCGAGCAGCGTGGCCTGGAGCGCCGTCTGACGCCCGACCAGCGCCGTCAGCGCGGCCTCGAAGTCCGCCTCCTCGAGGTTCGACCGGTGGACCCGCAGGTTGAACTCGAGTTCGTCGAGGTTCGCCGTAACGGCCTCGAGCCGCAGCGTGCGGCCACCGACATCCGCGATCCGGGCCTGGAGCGCGTCGCTCGCCTCGGCGATGGCGCCCGCGGCAGCGGCAATGGCCGCCGGGTCGCCGGCGTCGAGGGCCGCCACGAGCTGGTCCAGCGCCGCCAGCACGCCGGTGTCCTGGAACACCTCGGCCGCGTTCGCGCTGAGGCGCAGGTACTGGCCGGGCGCGATCTCGATCGAGCGGGAGGGCGTGTTCCCGCCGGTGAGGTCGCCGGGCGCGGAGAACGGAGGCACATCCGGCGTCGTTCCACCGAACAGGTATCCGCCCGCCAGCCGCGTATTGCCCAGGTCCGAGACGCTCTCGATCAGGCGCGAGACCTCCTCCTTCGCGGACTCGCGGCTGGCCGCCGTCGCGGTGCTGTTCGCCTGTTGCACCGCGATCTCCCGGGCCCGTGCGAGCAGCGCGTCGAGCTGGGTCAGGGCCGACTCCTCCGAGGCGAGATGAGCCGCGACCATTGAGGCGTTGCGGCGGTACTGCTCCACCGCCCGCAGCAGGTGCGCCGTCTCGAGGATCGCTGCGGCGGCCGGGGGGTCGTCCGAGACCTGACGCACCCGCTTGCCAGTGGACGCGGCGCGCTGCGCTTCCTCGACGCCGCGCAGAGCGGCCTGCACGTCCCGCAGGAGCCCCTGCAGCAATCCAGAGTGTGTGACACGGAAAGCCGACATTTTCTAATCGAATTGAATTGGGACCGCCGTTGTCATTGCGTGCCGCGTAGTGTCGTGGTATAATGCCGTTGACTGAACGGCACACCGCGTCAAACCCGAGACAAGACGGTCGCTGGGCGTGGCGAAAATCCTGTGCGTCGATGACGAAGTCGCCGCATTGGTGATTCTGCGCGAGACGTTGGAACGCGCGGGGCACCAGGTTGTCGCCGTGCACCGTGCCGAAGCCGCGCTGAACGTCCTCTCCCGCGGCGACATCGATCTGCTCATCTCCGATTATCGGATGCCCGACATCTCGGGTTTAGAGCTGCTGGAACGGATCCGTGATGCCGGGTTGGACGTGCCGGTGATCATGATCACCGGCTACGCCAGCATCGAGCACGCGGTGATGTCCATCAAGGCTGGTGCGGTGGACTACGTGACGAAGCCGATCCGTCCGCAGCAGCTCGAGCTGGCGGTGGAGCAGGCGCTGGAGCTGGTGCGGCTGCGCCGCGAGAACGCGGCGTTGCGGGACGAGGTGGCGCAGCTCAACGTCGGGCGCAAGATCCTGGGCGAGAGCCCGGCGCTCAAGCGCGTCCTGGACACGATCCGTGCGGTCGCGCCGACGCGGGCGTCGGTATTGCTCCAGGGGGAGTCGGGCACAGGCAAGGAGTTGCTCGCGCGCGCGATCCACGAATTGAGCGATCGGCGTGACGGGCCGTTCGTCTCGGTGAACTGTCCAGCGCTGCCCGAGTCGTTGGTGGAGAGCATGCTCTTCGGCCATGAGAAGGGCGCGTTCACGGGGGCGCTGCGTCAGACGCGGGGCGCGTTCGAGCGTGCGCACCGGGGCACGCTGCTCCTGGACGAGATCTCCGAGATGCGGCTGGATCTGCAGGCCAAGCTGCTGCGGGTGCTCCAGGAGCAGGAGTTCGAGCGGGTCGGCGGTACGGTCCCGATCCACGTGGACGTGCGGATCGTGGCGACCACCAACCGGGACCTGTACGAGGAGGTGCGGCAGGGCAGGTTCCGGGAGGACCTGTACTACCGGCTGAACACCGTTCCGGTGCTGGTTCCGCCTTTGCGTGAGCGCCGTGAGGACATCCCGATCCTGGCGCAGCATTTCGCGCGGGTGACCGCGAAGGAGATCGGCAAGACGATCGCGCCGCTCCCCGCCGAGACCATCGAGCTGCTCTGCGCGTACGACTGGCCGGGCAACGTTCGGGAGCTGGCGCACGTGATCGAGCGGGCTGTGATCCTGGCGCCGGGGCCGGTGCTCGGGCCAGAGGTGTTCGACCCGGCGCGGTTCGGGTTGACGGGTGGCGGGAGCGTGCTGCCCCGAGGGCGTGCGGCGCCGGTGAAGGAGACGCAGGGCGAAGAGGACGGAGGGCGGGGAGGCGTACGCATCGTGCTGAACTCCTTCGATCTGGCGGAGGCGGAGCGCACGTTGATCGAGCGTGCGCTGGAGGCGGCGGGCGGCAACCGCACGCAGGCGGCGCACCTGCTCGGCATGAGCGTGCGCACGCTGCGGCACAAGTTGAACCAGCGGGGCAAGTCGCTCGCCAGCCACTGAGTCACGCGCTGCGGGTGCGCGGCTCAGTGGCGGCAAACGCGTCCGACCGGGGCGGCAGATTCTGCCGCTGCCGGTGGGTTGTGCCGGGTGTGGCGGAGGGTGTGCGGGGGCGGGTGACCCTTCTTGTTCCTGACCTATAATTCGATCCCTCACAACAACTTACGTGTCTTGATCCGTCCGCCCGTCCGCGCGGCACGGCGGGTGGAACGGTGCTTGCCCCGGCCGGCGCGCGGCTGCGCCGGCCATTTGTCGTTTCACGCCAACCGAGGAGCTGCGCGATGCTGCGAGGATTGATCGGTCCGTCCACGATCGTGGCTCGATTGAAAGAGGGATTGGACATCTCGAGTGCGTCTGTGAAGTGGATCGCGCATCGGGTGGCGAACGCCACGAACGCGACGGAGCCGGGCTTCGATGCCGCGCTGGCGGGGGCGACGCCGGTGGACCTGGAGTCGGAGATGGTCGCGCTGGCGGATGAGCAGCTCCGCTACGAGGCGACGACGCGGTTGCTGGAGAAGGCGTACGCGCAGGTGCGCGCGAGCGTGCGGGAGCGGTGAACATGAGGATCTTCGGGCCGTGGTTCACGAGGGGCGCTGCGGGGCCGATCATGCGGCCGCTGTTCCGCGGGCTCGCGATCGCGGCGAGCGGGTTGTCCGCGCAGCGACAGCGCATCGAGGTGGCGGCGCAGAATCTGGCGAACGCTGAGACGACCCGCACCGAGGAGGGTGGGCCGTACCGGCGGAAGGTGGTGTCGCTGGCGCCGAAGGTGGCGATGCCGATCCAGACGCGGCCGGTGTTGCCGGGCGATCCGTGGATCCTGCCGCCGCGGGTGGTGGAGCCGGTGGATCTCCTCGGCGGGGTGCAGGTGCAGGGCATCGAGGAAGACCCGAGGCCCGGCGAGCTGGTCTACGATCCCGGGCATCCCGATGCGGATGAGAACGGGTACGTGCTGTATCCGAACGTCCGTGCGAGTGAGGAGATGGTGACGCTCATGGAGGCGCGCCGGGCGTACGAGGCGAACGCCACCGTGTTCGAGGCAGTGAAATCCATGCTGCGCCGCGCGGCGCAAATCTAGGAGGCGCGATGCCGATCCACGGTACGAGTGCGGCCGTCGCGGTGGACGCGCGCCGGGAAGCGCGCGGAGGCGGTGACGATGCGCCGTGGGTGGTCACGACGGGCGAGAGCGCGCCCGTGGCGCGTGGGGATGAGGCGTTGGCTGGCGGGGGAGCGGCGCAGGGGCGTGCGTCGCCCGGGCCGGCGGGTGCGCTCGAGGGAGCGTCGCGCGTCACGGGCCCGTTGACGTATCGGCGCGGCGCGCTGGCTGGCGTGCCGCAGGGGTTGGAGCGAGGCAAGCGTCTGGATGTGAGGGTGTGAGGCGATGGCTGTGGACATCAGGGGACCGGGCACGGTCGGGATCGGTCGGGGCATTGGCGCGGACACGGCGGCGCGGGCGCTGGACGGGCTGGCGCCGCGTCAGGGCCCCTCGTTCGCGGACACGTTGAAGCGTGCGCTGGGCGAGATCTCGCAGATGCAGGAGGATGCGCGGGAAGCGATCGGCGCGTTCCTGCGCGGTGAGCCGGTCGAGCTGCACAGCGTGATGGCGGCGGCGGAAGAGGCCGGCATCGCACTCGACCTGCTGATCGAGGTGAGGAACAAGCTGGTCGAGGCGTACCGGACCGTGATCAACATGCAGGCGTGAGCGGGCGGTCGTAGGCGATGGCAGAAGCGATCGTGGGCTTGCTCGAGCGGCTCGATGGCCCGCCGCGGCGGTTGATCGAGCGGATCGGCGGGCCGCGCCGGGCGCTGATCGTGCTGATCGGGCTGGGCGCGGTCGCGCTGGTCTGGGGGATCTCGTACTGGGCGACGGCGCCGTCGTGGGTGCCGTTGTTCCACGGGCTGGACCTGAAGGATGCGGCGGCGGTGACGAGTCGGCTGGAGGAGGCGGGGATCGAGCATCGTCTCGAGCGAGACGGCTCGCTGGTCCTGGTGCGTGAAGACCAGCTCGCGCGTGCGCGAGTGCACCTGGCGCAGGCGGGTGTGCCGTCATCGGGGCGGCCGGGTTTCGAGCTGTTCGACCAGCCGTCGTGGGGGATGACGGACTTCACGCAGCGGGTGAATTACCGGCGTGCGCTGGAGGGCGAGCTCGAGCGGACGATCCGGAAGATGCAGGGCGTGGAGGGCGCGGAGGTGCATCTCGCCCTGAGCGAGTCGTCCGTGTTCCGCCGTTCGCCGGACCGGCCGCTGGAGGCGTCGGTGGTGCTGCGGCTGAAGCCCGGGGTGCGGGCATCGCCGGAGCTGGTCGAGGGCGTGGCGTTCCTGGTGGCGAGCAGCGTGGACGGGCTGCAGAGCGAGAACGTCACGGTGCTGGACGATTCCGGCCGCGTCCTCTCGGCGCCGGCGGAGGCGGAGGGCGGTGCGGGGTTGACGCTCCGGCAGCTCAAGTTGCGCAGAGAGATCGAGCGCTACCTGGAGTCGAAGGCGGAGGAGCTGCTGGAGCACGTGGTGGGGCCGGGCAACGCGCGGGTACGGGTCGCGGCGACGCTGAGCATGGACCGTGTCGATCGCACGACGGAGATGCTCGATCCGGACGGGCAGGTGGCGACGCGCGAGGCGCGGTCGGAGATCGTGCCCGGGCCGGGTGTCGTGGGCGCGGGGCAAGTGGTCACGGAGACGCTGTACGACCTCTCCCGCACCGTGGAGCGGGTCACGGAGAGCGGCGGCGCGGTGAAGCGCCTGACCGTGGCCGTCCTGGTGAACGATCGCCTGGTCGACACGGGCGCCGAGGCCCGCTACGAGCCGCGGACCGAGGAGGAGCTCGCGCGTGTGGAAGCACTGGTGCGCAACGCCGTCGGCCTCGATCCCAGCCGCGGTGATGCCATCTCGGTGGTGAGCGTGCCGTTCGAGATCGGCAGGCCGATGGTGTCGGAGCCGGAGGCCGGCGGCTGGCTGAACGAGGTGTGGCCCGTGGTCGAACGCGTGCATCGCCCGGCGATCGCGTTGATCGGCGTCCTGCTGGCGTTCCTACTGGCCTTGGGGGTCATGCGCGCACTGCGTCAGCCGGCGCCCGAGCCCGTGGTGCAGCCTGCGCCCGAGCAGGTGGAGGCGCCGGAGGAGGTGCCGGCGCTCGCGGCGGCGCAACCGGAGGAGACCTTCGAAGAGGCGCTCCAGCAGGAGCAGGAGCAGGAGCAACACGAGTTGAGCGGGCTGATCGTGGAGAGTCCCGAGCTGGCGGCCCGCGTGCTCCGGGCCTGGATGAAGGAGGGGTGAGGTGACGGCGGCGATGCTGCAGATGGCGGATACGCTGAAGCCGGAGAACCTGACCGGCCCGCAGAAGGTGGCCGTGTTCCTGATGGCGGTGGGCCCCGAGAAGGCGGCCGAGCTGACGAAGGGGTTCAGCCCGGAGGAGCTCGAGGCGGTGACGCTCGAGATCGCGCGGCTGGACAGCGTGCCGCGCAGCGTCACGGAAGCGGTGCTCGCGGAGTGGCGTGAACTGGAGAAAGCCGCCGGCTCGCTGGCCGCGGGCGGCGTCGAGTACGCGAGGCAG
This sequence comes from bacterium, assembly GCA_003242735.1. Lineage (NCBI taxonomy): Bacteria > bacterium. The sequence goes on from QGVH01000019.1 coordinate 54,566, forward strand.
ATCCTCGAGCGCGCGTTGGGGCCGCAGAAGGCAATGACGGTCCTGCGCCGGATCCAGAACCAGCTCAACGACGGCAGGGGTTTCCGCACGCTGCGGCAGGCGGACCCGGATCAGCTCAGCACGGTGCTGCGCAACGAGCACCCGCAGCTGATCGCGTTGATCCTGGCGCACCTGCCGCCGGAGCACACGGCCGCGGTGCTGAACCGGCTGCCGGCCACGCTCGGCGCCGACGTGCTGTTCCGCATCGCGCGCATGGAGAAGGTGTTGCCCGACGTGCTCCAGGCCATCGAGCAGGCGCTGGGGACGGAGGCGATGCTGTCGCTGTCCACGGACATGAGTCTCGCGGGCGGGCCGGCTGCAGTGGCCGCTGTGCTGAACCTGGTCCCGGCGACGATCGAGCGTGACCTGCTCGAAGGCCTGAGCGCGCGGGATCCGGCGCTCGCGGACGAGATCAAGGACCTGATGTTCACGTTCGACGATCTCGCCAAGCTCGACGACCGCTCACTGCAGCGCGTGCTGCGCGATGTGGAGGTGAAGGAGCTGGCCCTGGCGCTGAAGGCCGCGAGCGAGGAGGTCAAGAACAAGATCCTCGGCACGATGTCGCAGCGTGCGGTGGCGGCGCTCAAGGAGGAGATGGAGTTCCTGGGCGCGGTGCGGCTGCGGGACGTCGAGGCGGCGCAGGGGGCGATCGTCAAGGTCGTGCGCGCCCTCGAGGAGGCCGGCGAGATCGTCATCAACGGCGGCAGCGACGACCTGGTCATCGAGTGAGCGTGGGGACCGTGATGGCCACGGAGTGCTGCGACCTGGAAGTGTGGGCACCGGAGGAGCTGCTCCTGACGCGTATCGTGGTCGCGCCGGAGCCGGAACCCGAGCCGGAGCCCGGGGCCGTCGCCGTCGCGGCGGAGGATGCGGAAGCCCGTGCTGCCGAGGAGCAGGCCGCCGCGGAAGCGGCGAGGCAGATGGCGGAAGCGCTCGAGGCGAAATACCGCGAGGGCTACGAGGCGGGTCACGCGGCGGGATACGCGGCCGGACACCAGGCAGGGCGCGACGAGGGCGCACGCGCGGAGGCCGCACGCCTCGAGTCGGCGGTGCGCGCGGTCGAGGAGGCCGCCCGGGCGGTGCGGTCCGCAGAGGCGGAGCGTCTCGCGGCGATCGAGGACGACCTCCTGGTCCTTGCCCTTGCGGCGGCGCGGCAGATCGTGGGCAAGGCGGTGGAGCTCGAACCGGAGATCGTGGCCGACGTGGTGCGGCGCGCCATCGCACACTTCCCCGGTGAGCAGCCGCTGGTGATCCGGGTGAACCCGGAGGACCTGTCGGCGTTGACCACGACCACCGCCGCGGATGGCGGGCCGATCGCCATTGCGCCGGGCCGCGACGTCCGCTGGATGGCGGACCCGCAGATCGCCCGCGGCGGCTGCATTGTCGAGGGCAAGGATCGGATCGTGGACGGTCGCGTGGACCTCGCACTCGAGCGCGCGTACTGGATGCTGCGCGATGGGTGAGCCGGCACGGGTGAAGCGGTTGGCGGACCTGCCGCGCTTCGCCGTCTACGGCCGCGTGCGGCGGGTCGTGGGGCTGGTCATCGAGGCCGCCGGCGTGGATGCGGCGCTCGGCGAGCTGTGCCGGATCACGCGCCCAGGTGATCAACAATCGGTGCTCGCCGAGGTGGTCGGCTTCCACGAGCGCGGCGTGTTGCTCATGCCGCTGGGCCGGATCGAGGGGGTGCACCCGGGCAGCGCGGTGCAGGCGCTCGGCCGCTCGTGGGGCGTGGATGTGGGGCCGGGTCTGCTGGGCAGGGTGCTGAACGGCCTCGGCCAGCCGATCGACGGGCGGGGTGATCTGGGCGCGGTCGAACGGGTGCCGCTGTTCGCCGACCCGCCGAATCCCCTCGAGCGGGACCTGGTGGACGAGCCGCTCGCGACCGGGATCCGCGCCATCGATGGCCTCCTCACCCTGGGGCGCGGCCAGCGTGTGGGGATCTTCGCGGGCAGCGGCGTGGGCAAGAGCACGCTGCTCGGGATGATCGCGCAGCGGACATCGGCGGACGTGAACGTCATCGCGCTGCTGGGCGAGCGCGGCCGCGAAGTCCGCGACTTCGTCGAGAACGCGCTCGGCCCCGAAGGCCTCGCCCGCTCGGTCGTGGTCGTCGCGACCGGCGACGAGGCCGCCCTGATCCGCGCGCGCGGCGCGCTCGTGGCGACAGCGATCGCCGAGTACTTCCGCGACCGCGGCAAGCACGTGCTGCTGATGGTGGATTCCATCACGCGCGTCGCCATGGCGTGGCGCGAGATCGGCCTGGCCGTGGGTGAGCCGCCGACGAGCAAGGGATACCCGCCCTCCGTGTTCGCCCTGCTGCCGCGCTTGCTGGAACGCGCGGGCACCGCGGCGCGAGGCTCGATCAGCGGGATCTACACCGTGCTCGTGGAGGGAGACGACTTCAACGAGCCGATCGCGGATGCGGTCCGGTCCATCCTCGACGGACACATCGTGCTGAGCCGCCGGCTGGCGACGGCGGGCAGGTTCCCCGCCATCGAGGTGCTGGAGAGCACGAGCCGCGTACGCGACCGGATCATCGACGCCGAGCAGCGGCGCGCCGCGGACGCGGTGCTGAAGCTGTTGGCCGCGTACCGCGAGAAGGAGGACCTGATCGCGGTCGGCGCGTACCGCCAGGGCTCCGATCCTGTGGTGGACGCGGCGATCCGGATGCGCGAGCCGATCCTGTCGTTCCTCCGGCAGGGCACCGACGACCGGACGAGCTACGACGAGACGCGCCGACAGTTGATCGAGCTCGCGGCCGCGATCGAGAAGCGTCAGGAGGCGGCTGCATGAGCGCGTTTCGCTTCCCGCTGCAGAAGGTGCTGGAACTTCGCAAGCACCAAGAGCAGGTGGCGGCGCTGCGGCTGGCGGAGGCAGAGCGCGAGGCGGAGCGGGCGCGCCGCGCGCTGGACGCCCTCGAGGAGCTGCGCCGGCAGGGACACGACCGGCTCGCGCAAGCGCACGGCGCCGGCGGCCTGGCGGGCCATCTCCAGAACCTCCGGTACGTGGTGGATCGGCTCACGCAGCTCGTGGCGGACGCAGACGCGATGACACGTGCCGCGGATGAGCGGGTCTCCGCGATGCTGGCCGAGCTCTCGGTGGCGCTCCGGGAGCGGAGGATCATGGACCGGCTGCGCGAGCGGAGCCTGGCCGAGTGGCGGCTCGAGCAGGCGCGCGCGGAGCAGAAGCTGATGGACGACGTGGCGACCGAACGCCACGAACGCAACGCTGTCCTCCAGGTGACGGAGGATCCCGAGCCATGACGAGGATGATCGTGTGGGCGTGCCTGGGCTTCACTCTCGGCCTGGGCGGGGCGACCGCCGTGCTCGCGATCCGCGGGCAAGGAGCCGCCGAGGAGGCGAACGCACTGCCGGCGGACAGCACGGGCATCGCGCTGGCGGATTCGGCCGCGATCGCGCTGCCCGCGGAGGGCGTTCTCGCCGCCGACAGCACGGCTGCGACGGAAGCGCCGATCGCCGCGATCGCCGCGGACAGCGCCGCGGTCGGAGTCGTGGCGCGCGGCAATGGGAGGGCAGCGGCGGGGGCGGGCGCAGCGGGCGGCGCGCGCGATACGGCGGCCGGAGAGGCGCGCGCGGTGGCAGAGGCGCCGCGAGCCGCAGCGGGCGGTGCGGATGCCGGCGCAGCCGTCGCGCGGGTGGCGAAGATCTTCGGCGCCATGGAGCCGCAGGACGCGGCGCGCCTGCTCGAGCTCCTGCAGAACGATCAGGTGCAGAAGATCCTCGCGCACATGCCGGAGCGGAAGGTCGCGGCGATCCTCGTGCACCTCGACCCGGCACGTGCCGCGGAGCTGAGCCGCCAGGCACTGCGAACCCCGGAGATGCACTGAGACCACGGCCAGAGCACCAGACCGGTGCGACGGCCGGCACACCCGAAAGGAGGGTGGAGACGTGAACGTTGCGGTCGGACCGCTCCCGGTCGCGGGGGCGGCATCCTCGCCCGGCGCGGCGGCGCCGGAGGCCAGGCCGCCCGGCGGAGCCCGGGAGCCCGGGTTCTCCAAGGCGCTGTCGGGCGCGCTGAGCAGGAGCGCTGCGGAGCGTCCCCGGGGCGCCGCGCGGGCAGCGCCGGGCGCGGCCGGGTCCGACGAGGCCGGTGCCCCGGCAGAGGATCGACGTCGGTCCGTCGAAGCGGCAGCCGGCGCCGTCGCGGCGTTGATCGCGCAGATGGCGCCGCTGTCCGAGAACCCACCTGCGGAGGCGGCAGCCGGCACGGGTGCCGGCGTGGACGCGGCGGAAGGCGGTGCTGCCGACGCGGGCCAGGCCGCGCACGCGTCGTCGCCCGAGGCCGGTGCGGTTCCGGCGCTGGGCGTGGCCAGGGGCGCCGGCCGCGCAGGGAGTGCGGCGGACGAGAGGAGCTCGCCCGCGTCCCTGCTCGATCGGCTGGACCCGGTGTTCAGGAGCAAGCTGGAGCGCGTGCAGGCTCGGATGGCGGCCGAGTTCGGCCACCGGGTCGAGGTCGTGGAAGGATACAGGGACCAGGCGCGGCAGGACATGCTGTACGCCCAGGGCCGCACGATGCCGGGCCCGGTGGTCACGTGGACGCGCAACTCGCTCCATACGGTGGGCCGCGCCGCTGATGTGATCATCGACGGCAGCTACGACAACCCGGAGGCGTACGAGCGGCTGGCGCAGATCGCCCGCGAGGAAGGGCTCCGCACCCTCGGCCCCCGGGACGCCGGGCACATCGAGTTGCCGCGCGATGCGGCGGCCGAGACACACTCCGCAGGGGCGGGGGGCGCCCGGGTCGCGCAGGTCGCCGAAGTGGCTCGGGTCGCCAGCGTGGCGCGCGTGGCGCAGCCGGCCGAGCCGGCGCCCGTCGCCGCGCCGGCGGCCGTGGCGGCGCCGGGCGTCGCTCCCGCGGCCGATGCCGGCACTGCGGCGCCGTCGGGTGGGCGTGTGCCCGCCGGCCTGGAGTCGGTGGCCCGCGTCTCCAGCGTGCTGGAGGCCGCCGGCGCCGCGGCGGCGCGGCCGCGCTCGCACGTGCTGCTGGATGTGCGGGACGCCGCCGGCAACCCGACGCGGATCCGCGTGGACCTGCGAGGCTCGCTGCTCGCCGCGACGATCGATGCTGCGGATCCCGCCGCGGCAGAGCGGATGGCCGCACGGCTGGGCGAGCTGCACCGGGCGCTCGAGCGCCAAGGCATCGAGAACACACAGCTACGCGTGCGTGCACACTCGCAGGTCGGCGTGGATGCGGTGCGGGCCGCGAGCGGCGCGGAATCCATCACGCCCATGGCGAGCACGCTCGCGCAGCGTGGCGACATGACGGGGGAGCGCCGGCCCCCGACGCCCGACACGTCGGGCCAGCACGGATCGCGCGATCCCGACGGGGACCTGCAGCGTTCGCGCAGGGAGCAACGACAGGGGAGGACTCCATGATCACTGAGGCGACGGCGTCGCAGATACATCGGACCGCGCCGGTCGCTGCGCCGAGCAGCGTCCTCGGCAAGGACGAGTTCCTGAAGCTCCTGGTGGCGCAGCTCAGGCACCAGGACCCGCTCAGCCCGATGGAGGGCGCCGAATTCGCTTCGCAGCTGGCGCAGTTCTCGAGCGTCGAGCAGCTGATCAACCTCAACGACCGCCTGGCGTTGGTCGCAGCGCTGGATGAGGCCGTGCTCCACGCCGTCAACACCAACGCGGCGCTCGGCCTGATCGGCCGGGGCGTGCACGCGTTCGGCAACGAGGTCGCGGTCTCCGACACGGGCGAAGGGTCGGTGACGTTCACGGTCGGAGGGCAGGGCGGACAGGCCACGCTCCGCCTCTTCGACGCGGCCGGCCGGGAGGTCGCCGCCGTGGATCTCGGCGTGCTGTCCGGCGGCCGGCAACGGGTGGATCTTGACCAGGTGACGAGCGGCATCGCCCCGGGCACGTACACGTACCGCGTGGACGTGGTGGACGCGGAGGGTGGCGCCGTCGAGGTGACGACGTACACCAGCGGGATCGTCACCGGTGTGCGCCATGGAGCCAATGGGCTGGTGCTCGTCGTCGGGCCGTTCGAGATCCCGCTGGGCGAGATCGCGGAAGTCGAAACATCACTCTGATCGGGAGGTGGAGTGCGATGATGCGCTCGCTGTTCGCCGGCGTTTCCGGCATGCGGAACCACCAGGTCCGAATGGATGTCATCGGCAACAACATCGCGAACGTGAACACCCTCGGCTTCAAGGCGAGCCGGGTCACGTTCGAGGAGGCGCTCTCGCAGCTCGTGCGGGGCGCGAGCCGGCCCGGCGCCACCGGATCCGCGTCGGTGGGTGGGAGGAACCCCATGCAGGTCGGCCTCGGCGTCAACCTCGGGAGCATCGACAGGCTGTTCACGCAGGGCAACCTGGAGAACACCGGCGTCACGACGGACCTGGCCATCCAGGGCGATTCGCTCTTCGTGCTCTCCGACGGGAGCCGGTACTACTACACGCGTGCGGGCAATTTCCAGATCGACGGGAGCGGCCGTCTCGTTTCGGCGACGAACGGGCTCACCGTGCAGGGCCGGATCGCTGTGGATGGCGTGCTGACGGACCAGATCGGCGACATCGTCCTGCCCATCGGCCAGAGCGCGCCTGCCAGGGCCACGAGCACCGTCCGCCTCGCCGGGAACCTGGATGCGCAGGCGGCCGACGGGACCACGCGCGAGACGACCATCACCGTGTACGACTCGCTGGGTACGACCCACGAGCTGCGCGTCGTGTTCACGAAGAACGGCCCTGCCTGGGACCTCAGCGTGTTCGCGGATGGCGGCACCACCGCGATCGGTACGGGCACGGTCACGTTCACGGCCGATGGGCGGCTCGATTCGCCGCAGTCGCAGAGCGTGAGCTTCGATCCCGGCAACGGCGCCAACACGCTGAACATCGACCTGGTGTTCGGCACGCCCGGCGGGCTGGATGGGCTCACGGGGTTCGGCGGCGCGATGACCGCGGTCCTGCGGGAGCAGGACGGCTATCCGGCCGGCGAGCTCGAGGGCATCACCATTGACCGGACGGGCACCATCACCGGTTCGTTCTCCAACGGTACGGTCATGACGCTGGCGCAGATCGCGCTGGCCGACTTCAGCAATCCGGCCGGCCTGTACAGCGACGGCGGCAACATGTACACGGAGTCACCCAATTCCGGCGCGCCGGTGATCGGGTTCGCGGGCGAGAGCAGCCCGTCCACGATCGCGTCCGGCACGCTCGAGATGTCGAACGTGGACCTCGCCCAGGAGTTCACCAACATGATCATCACGCAGCGGGGCTTCCAGTCCAACGCGCGGGTGATCTCGTCCAGCGACGAGATGCTGCAGGAGCTGGTGAACCTGAAGCGCTAGTCGCGCTGCACGCCCGGTGCGGACCGGCGAGGACGGCGGCGGCCGCGTGGTGCGGCCGTCGCCGTCCTCGCTTTCCGTCGGCGTGCGCTTCCGGGTCGTTGTGGTCGGCGCGCCCGGCAAGGTCCGCCGGTGGGGCCGGCAGAGACTGCCGGGTGGGGGTGGGTGCAGGGTGCGGCGGCGCGACCGCGGGTGTTCGGGCGTGATCGTGTAATTGAGTGTGGAGAAACAACTTGCGTCTGATGTTCGTTCCGGGCGTCGAGCGGTTGCGGACTGGTACGGGCCGTGCTTTCGCGGGGGCGGCGTGGAGCCGAATGGAACGCGTGGAGGAGTCGATGGCGGAAGCTCAGGGTGCGAAGGAAGGAACGCCGCTGGCCGCGTCCACGTCGGGCGCGCCAACGCCGGCCGCGCCGGCGCCGGGCGGAGCGCGACGTACGCTTTCGGCGGTCGCGATGCTGCTCGTGGGACTCGCGGTGGGGGCGGGTGTGGGGGTCGTCGCGGGCGGGACGCTGCTGGCGGCGTGGCGCTCGGGGGCGCTGGAGAGCGAGAGCCACGAGCGGCGTGAGCAGACGGGTCCTGTGAGTCCGGCGCTGACGCACACGATCGATGCGCTGGTGGTGAACCCGGCCGGCTCGGATGGGCTGCGCTTCCTGATGGCGACGATGGTGGTGGAAGTGGATGCGCCGGGGACGGTGGATCAGCTCCAGCGTCGGGACGCGGAGGTGCGCGAAGCCATCCTGCGCACCCTCGGCTCGAAGACGGTGCCGGAGCTCGCGGACGTCGCCCATCGCGATGCGTTGAAGGAGGAGTTGCGGGCGACGCTGCTGAAGGTCCTGGACCGCGGCGACGTTCTCCGGATCCACCTGCCGCAGTTCGTGATCCAGTAGTCGGCAGTCGAGGAAGGCGAGGATGCACGAGCCGGAGGAGCGTGGAGCGCTGCACGACGGCAGCGCCTCGGATGTCGGCGCCGCTGGCGAACGGTCGGCGACGCCGGACACCGGCGTGGCAGGATCGGGCGAGCCGGTCGCCGGGTCGGACACGGTCCCAGCCACGGATGGCGGTGTTGTGGTCGCGACGACGGTCGTGGACCCGGATGCGGGCGGGGCGGAGAGCAACGGTGGGGCCGGTGCGGGGAAGCGGCTTTCGGTGCGCCCGTACGACTTCCGCCAGCCGAGCCGGCTCTCGAAGGACCGGCTGCGTTCGCTGCGTGCGATCTACGGGCAGATGGCGAAGGCGCTCGAGGGGTGGTTGAGGGGCCGGGTGCGCGAGCAGATGGACCTGGAGGTGGCGAGCGTGGATCAGCACAGCTTCGGCGAGCTGGTGTTCTCGATGCCGACGCCGTGCTGCTCCTACGTCTACGATGTGGCGAACTCGGGTGGCCAGCAGCTGTTGATCGACTTCGATGCCGACCTGGCGTTCATGATGCTCGACCGGCTGCTGGGCGGCTGCGGCGAGCCGGTGGAGGTGACCCGGCCGCTGACGATGGTGGAGCAGGGCGTGGTGCGGATCGTCGCGGACAGGGTGGCCACGGAGCTGTCGGAGGCGTGGAAGGAGCACATCCGCTTCGACCTGACGTTCAGCCGCTTCGAAGCCATCCCGGACGTGATCCAGATCGCGAACCGCGAGGACGCGATCCTCGTCACGGTGCTGAAGGCCCGTGGTGAGAGGATGCAGGGGGCGATCCGTCTGTGCCTGCCGTTCGTGGTGCTGGAGAAGTTCTTCAGCGGTTCCGGCACGCGGCGTTTCCGTGCCGGCGGGGGCTCGGAGGAGGAGCGGGCCGCGGACCGGCAGGGCGTGGAGGCGGCGATCCGCGCGAGCTCGGTGGAGATCGCGGCGAGGTTGCCGCGGTTCACCGTGCGGCTCGGCAGGCTGACGCAGTTGAAGGTGGGTGACGTGCTGGAGACGGGGCTGGACACGGACGTGGCGATCGAGGTGCTGGTGAACGGGCAGGATCGGGCGCGGGCGCGGGCCGGCCGCGTCGGTCGGCGGCTCGCCCTGGAGATCCTGGAGTGGAACAGCCCGGCCGGGGCGCCCGCGAGAGGAGGAGACTCGGAATGAGCATGAAGCAGAGCAGGGACGGATCGGCGAAGCCGACCCAGCCGGATCTCGCAGAGCTGGGCTCGGCCAACGGTGACCGGGAGGCGGCGTCTCTCTCGGCGCTCTACGACCTGAAGCTGGATGTCGGGATCGAGCTGGGGCGGACGCGGATGACGGTGCAGGAGGTGCTCGCGCTGGGGCGGGGCTCGGTGATCCAGCTCGACCGGATGGTGGGCGAGCCGGTGGACGTGTACGTCGGCGATCGCAGGTTCGCCGAGGGGGAGGTGGTGGTGATCGGCGAGCAGTTCGGCGTGCGGATCACGCGGATCACGGGGCCGCAAACGACGGAGATCGTCGAGTCGTGATGCTGCACGGGATCGGGAACGCGCTGATGGTGCTGGGCGCGAGTCTGGCGCTGTTCGGCGGGGCGCTGTGGCTGATCCGGCGGCTGACCGGCCGTCCGATCGGCGCACGTAGCGCGTGCCCGCTCGAGGTGCTGGGGCGTGTCACGGTCGGGCCACGGCAGGGCGTGACGGCGCTGCGCGTCGGCCGGCGCGTCGTCCTGATCTCGGTCGGCGAGGGCGGCGTGCGTCCGCTGCTGGAGATGCCCGAGTCGGAGTGGTCGGACGCGGTGGAGGCGGAAAGCGGCGGAGCTACGGGCATGGCGCACGACTTCCGTGCGCGGCTGCTGCGGTCGTTGCGCGTCAGTGCGTCCGTCGTCATCGCGCTCGCGCTGGCCGACGCCGCGACGCCGGCGGAGGCACGGGCGGGCGAGTGGGGTGTGGTGGCGACGGGCGCGATGCTCCAGGCCGTACCGACCGCGCCAGCTCCGCCCAACGCGGTCGCGCAGCAGGGCGGGCGCGCGTTGCCCCAGGGGTTCGTCGGACTGCCCCGAATCGATCTCCAGATCGGGAAGGATGACTCCGGGTTGCGGCTGAGCGGCACGGTGGGGGCGGTGGTCGTCATCGGCCTGCTCACGCTCCTGCCCACGCTGTTGCTGCTGATGACCAGCTTCACCCGGATCCTGATTGTGCTGCACCTCGTGAGACAGGCGCTGGGAACGCAGACCACGCCGCCCGCGCACCTGGTCTCCGCGCTCGCGCTGCTGCTCACGGGGTTCGTCATGGCGCCGACGCTGGCCGAGGTGAACCGCACCGCGCTCGCGCCGTGGCTGGACGGCGCGATCACCGAGGGCGAGATGCTGAAGGCGGCGGTCGTCCCGTTCCGTGAGTTCATGCTGGAGCACACCCGCGAGGAGGACCTGGCCACCTTCCTCGAGCTCAGCGATGCGCCGCCGCCGGCGAGCCCGGACGAGATCCCGCTGATGACGCTCGCGTCCGCGTTCGTGACGAGCGAGCTGCGGGCGGCGTTCCAGATGGGGTTCGTGCTGTTCCTGCCATTCGTCGTGATCGACATCGTGGTGGCGTCCGTGCTCATGAGCCTGGGCATGTTCATGCTGCCGCCCGTCATGATCTCGCTCCCGTGCAAGCTTCTCCTGTTCGTGCTGGTCGACGGCTGGACGCTGGTCGTCCAGAGTCTGGCGGCGAGCTTCCGCTGAGGTGCCCCGCATGTCTTTCGCTCTGACGCTGGACCTGGCGCGCAACGCGATCCTGCACGCCCTGCTGCTGGCCGGGCCGCTGCTGCTGGTCGCCGTGGTGGTGGGCCTCCTGGTGAGCGTGGCGCAGGCGGTCACGCAGATCCAGGAACAGACGATCGCGTTCGTGGCGAAGCTGGTGGCCGTCTCGATCGTGTTCCTGGTGATGCTGAGCTGGCTGCTCCAGATCGCCGTGCGCTACACCACCGAGCTGATGCGGGGCGTGCCCGGGATGGTGTCATGACACCGGGGGCCTTCGATCCGACGGCGCCGGGCGCACTCGCCCTGATCGCACTGCTCGGCGCGCGCGTGGGCGGCCTGCTCCTGATCGCGCCGGCACTCTCGGGCCGGCCGGTGCCGATGATGGTGCGCACGGCGTTGCTGGTCCTGCTGACGATGGTGCTGCTGCCGGCGAGCGCGGCGGCGGCGGCGGGCGGCGCCGTGCCGCGTGTGACGGCCGCGACGCTGCTGTGCGAGACGCTCATCGGCATGGCTCTCGGCCTCGGCGCCGCGGTGTTCGTGGGCGCAGCGGAGGCGGCGGGTGACCTGATCTCGGTGCAGATGGGGCTCTCCGCAGCGGCGGTGCTGGACCCGGTGACGCAGCAGTCCACGCCTACGCTTGCCAGCTTCACCCGCCTGTTCGCCACGGCGCTGCTGTTCGCCGTCGGCGGTCACCTGGCGATGATCGGCGCGCTGGCCTCGAGCGTGGATCTGCTGCCGGTGGGTGGCGAGATCGATGCCGCCGACGGCCTCCGCGCCATGGTGATGCTCGGCGGCGAGCTGTTCGTTCTCGGCCTGCGCTTCGCCGCGCCCGTGGCGGCCGCGCTGCTCGTCAGCAACGTGGCGCTGGGAATCCTCGCCAGGACGATGCCGCAGCTCAACGCGTTGATCGTTGCGTTCCCGGTGCAGATCGGGCTGGGTCTGTTCACCCTCGGCGTGGCGCTGCCGTACGTCGCGGCGCCGTTCGCGTCGTGGCCGTTGTCGTACGAGGCGGTCACCTCGCGCCTGCTCGACGCCTTCATGCCGTGAGGTCCCGCGACGATGGCGGACGAGTCGTTCCAGGAGCGGACAGAAGCGCCGACGCCGAAGCGGCGGCAGGACGCGAGGCGGCGCGGCGAGCTGCCGCGGAGCGCCGAGGTCTCGACCGCGCTGCTCCTCATGGCGGGAGCCGTGGTGGTGCACATGGGCTCGAACTCCATGGCGAACGCGATGCGGACGCTGTTCGGCGGCAGCACGCGGATGGCCGTGACGCCGCCGGGCGACCTCGATGGCGCGGTGTGGTGGGTGCGGATGGTCGGGCAACAGACGCTGGGCGCGCTTGCGCCGGTGCTGGCGGGGGTCGCCGGGGCCGCGCTGCTCGTGGGCGCGGCGCAGGCCCGCGGGGTGTTCGCTACGCAGGCCCTGGAGCCGAAGTGGTCGCGGCTCTCGCCGGTGGGCAACCTCAAGCGGATCGTGAGCCTGCGCGCGCTCATCGAGCTGGCCAAATCGCTGCTCAAGCTGCTCGTCGTGGGCGCGGCGATGGTGTCCGCGCTGTCCATGGCCTGGTCCGAGCTGCTGGCGCTGGGGCAGCAGGCGCCGTTCGCGTTCGCGCAGCTCGTGCGGCGCTACACGGTGCGACTCCTGGCCTCGGCCGGCGCGGCGTACGTGGTGCTCGCCGTGGGCGACTACCTGTATCAGGTCTGGCAGCACGAGAAGAACCTGCGCATGAGCCGCGAGGAGCTGAAGCAGGAGCTCAAGGAGACGGAAGGCGACCTGATGGTGCGGGCGCGGCTCCGCAGCATGGGGCGCTCACTGGCGCGGCGGCGCATGTTCCGTGACGTCCCGACGTCGGACGTCGTCATCACGAACCCGACACACGTTGCGGTGGCGTTGAAGTACGACCCCACGCGTGCGCCCGCGCCCATCGTGACGGCGATGGGGCAGCGCAAGATCGCGGAGCGCATCAAGGCGATCGCGCTCGAGCACGGCGTGCCGGTGGTGGAGAACCCGCCCGTCGCCCGCGCGCTCCTCGCCACGGGGCGCGTCGGCTGGCCGATCCCCGCCGAGCTGTACGTCGCGGTGGCGGAGATCCTGGCGTTCGTGATCCGCCAGCGCTCGGGCCGCTTGGGTTGGGATGGAGTGGAGATCCGATGAGCACGACGGTGGTTCCACAGGCGGCATCCCTGCCGGAGATGCGGCGAGCGGACTACGGCATGGCGGCGGCCGTCGTGCTGGTGCTCGCGCTGCTCGTGCTGCCGATGCCGCCCGCGCTATTGGACATCGCCCTCGCCCTGAGCATCGGCGCATCCCTGGCGGTGCTGCTGGTGGCGATGAACACGTCGAACGCGCTGGACTTCAGCACGTTCCCCACGGTGTTGCTGGTCCTGACGCTGTTCCGCCTGGCGCTCAACGTCTGCAGCACGCGGCTGATCCTGAGCGAGGGCAAAGCCGGTCGCGTGATCCAGGCGTTCGGCGAGTTCGTGATCGGCGGCAACTACGCGGTCGGCGCGATCATCTTCCTGATCCTGATCGTCATCAACTTCGTGGTGATCACGAAGGGTGCGGGCCGCATCGCGGAAGTGGCGGCACGCTTCACACTGGACGCGATGCCGGGCCGGCAGATGAGCATCGACGGCGACCTGAGCGCCGGGCTCATCGACGACGTGGAGGCCAAGCGGCGCCGCGAGGAGATCGCCCGCGAGGCGGACTTCTACGGCGCCATGGACGGCGCGGCGAAGTTCGTGCGCGGCGACGCCATCGCCGGCCTGGTCATCACGGGTCTGAACATCCTGGGCGGCATCTTCATCGGCGTGATCCAGCGCGGCATGCCGCTGAGCCGCGCCCTGCAGGAGTACACGGTGCTCACGGTCGGCGACGGGCTGGTCAGCCAGATCCCGGCGCTGCTGGTGAGCACGGCTGCGGGGATCATGGTCACCCACGCGGCCGAGGGCGAGCGGGTGGGCTCCGCTGTGCTGGGCCAGGTCTCGCGGCAGCCGCGGGCGCTGTGGACGAGCTCGGCGTTCCTCGCGGGGTTCGGCCTGGTCCCCGGCCTGCCCACCGCGCCGTTCGTGCTGCTGGCGGGCATCACGGCACTGGCCGCCTACGCGGCCGGGACCGCTCAGCGGCGGACGCGGGCGCTCGAACTGGTGAAGCGGCCGGCAGAGAAGGAGGCGGAGCCGGACAGCCCGGTGAAGGACCTGCTCCAGATCGACCCCGTCGAGCTGGAGGTCGGCTACGGCCTGATCCCGCTGGTGGACGAGCGGCAGGGCGGCGACCTGCTGGAGCGGATCCGGCTGCTGCGCAAGCAGGCCGCCCTCGAGCTCGGGATCCTGATCCCACCCATCCGCATCCGCGACGACATGCGTCTCGCCGCCACGGAGTACGTGATTCGTCTGCGCGGCAGCGAGATCGCGCGCGCGGAAGTCTTCCCGCGGATGCTGCTCGCGCTGGACACGGGCGGCGTGGTCGGCACCGTCGACGGGATCGAGACGAAGGACCCGAGCTTCGGCATGCCCGCACGCTGGATCGCGCCGGCGCTGCGCGGCGATGCAGAGGCCATGGGCTACACCGTCGTCGAGCCGTCCATGGTGCTGGCGACGCATCTCATCGAGACGTTGAAGCGCCACGCCGCGGACCTGCTGAGCCGGCAGGACGTCAAGGAGATGGTGGACGCGCTGAAGCAGACGTACCCGGCGCTCGTGGACGAGGTGGTGCCGGCCAAGGTCCCGCTGGGCACGTTGCACCGCGTGCTGCAGCGGCTGGTGCGCGAGCAGGTGCCGATCCGCGACATGGTGACGATCCTCGAGGCGTTGGCGGACGCGGCGGACCAGACCAAGGATCCCGAGGCGCTGACGGAGCACGTGCGGCGTGCGCTGTCGAAGGTGATCGCCGAGATGCATGCGGGTCCATCCGGCGTGGTGCGAGGCATTGCTCTGGGACCGCGGCTGGAGGCCGCGCTCATGGGGCTCTTCGCCGCGCGGCAGGGCAAGGTGCTCGAACCGGTGCTGGATCCCGACAAGCTGGCGGGCGTGCTGCGCCGTCTGGACGCCCTGGCGCGCGAGCACGGCACGGGCGGCAGGCCGGTGCCGCTGATCAGCCCCCCGACGCTGCGCGTCGGCATCCGTCGCCTGCTGGAGCCGGTGCTGCCCGCCATCCCGGTGATCTCACTCGCCGAGATCCCGCCGCACGTGAACGTGGAGACCGTGGCGATCTGGGAGCTGCCCGATGACGCGTGAGCCGATCGGGATGAACGTGGGCGCGCTGCGCGGCGTGTCGGAAGAAGGCCGGGCCATGGCCGTACGGCCTGGCGCGGCGCCACGGCGGGCTGGCGCCGTGGTGGCGGCAGACGGGGCCGATGACGCTGAACTCTGGCTGGCGTACCGCCGGACGGGGGACCCCGCGATCCGGAACCGGCTGCTCTCGCGCAACCTCGGGCTGGTCTACCACGTCGCCCGGCGAATGATCAGGACGCTGTCCACGGACGTGGAGCTCGACGAGCTGATCAGCTCGGGCTCCATGGGCCTGCTGAACGCGGTGGAGAGCTACGACCCAGACCGTGGCGTGGCGTTCAGCACGTACGCGGCGCAGCGGATCCGCGGCGCGATCCTGGATGACCTGCGCAGCCGCGACCCGGTCTCGCGCGCGGCGCGGCAGAAGCTGCGGGCGCTGGAGACGGCGCGGGAGTCGCTCACCGAGGCGCTGGCGCGCCCGCCCGCGGACCACGAGCTGGCGGAGCGGCTGGGGATCACGGTGGAGGAGCTGTGGCGCTGGCAGGCCGCGGCCACGGAGCCCGTGCACGTCCCGCTGGACGAGCCGTTGCCCGATGGCGACACGGAAACCGCGCTCCGCGCCGAGCTGGTGCCGGACGAAGAGGGCGAAGACATCGAGACGACCCTCGACCGAGACCAGGAGCTGGACCTGGTGCGGGACGAGATCCTGCGGCTGCCGGAGCGCGAGCGCGTCGTCCTCTCGCTCTACTACTTCGAGGAGTTGAAGCTGCACGAGATCGGGCGGCTGCTCGGCCTCACGGAGTCGCGCGTCTCGCAGATCCGGTCGAAGGCGCTCGAGACGCTGCGCAGGAGGTTGCACCATTTGAGGGAGGTCAGCCGATGAGCGACCGCGTCGTGGCGACAGCCGCGGCCATCTGGAGGGAGGGACGATGAACACGCTGCCGCTGCGTCATGCGGCGCAGGCGCTCTACTACTGGGAGCGCCGGCAAGAAGCGCTCGCGAACAACCTCGCCAACGCCGAGACGGACGGGTTCAAGGGCATGCGGGTGTTCGCTCGGCTGGTGGAAGGCGCGCTGCTCGCGCCCGAGGCCGCCACGGACTTCCGTCAGGGCGCGCTCACGCCCACGGGCCAGCCGCTGGACCTGGCCATTGAGGGCGATGGGTTCTTCGTGGTCCAGACCGCGCGCGGCGAGCGGCTCAGCCGCGGCGGGTCGCTGCGCCTGGACGAGGCGGGACGGTTGGTGGACGCGGCCGGCCGCCCGCTGCTGGGCGAACGCGGCCCCATCGTCGTGCCGCCGGGGGTGGTGGAGGTGGACCGGGACGGCGTGGTGCGCGTGGACGGGACCGAGGTCGGCCGGCTGCGCATCGAGCGGCTGCCCGAGGGCGCGGAGCCGGTGCGCGACGAGGGCACACTGTTCGTCCCGCCGGCGGAGCGGATCCGCGTGCCCGAGGGCGAGCGCCGGGTGCGGCAGGGCTTCATCGAGCGGAGCAACGTGAATCCGCTCGACAGCCTGGTAGAGATGATCACGGTCCAGCGCAACTACGCCGCCATCGAGCGCAGCATTCGTGTGCTCGACGGCGTGCTCGAGCGCATCTCGAACGACATCGGGAGACTGTCCTGATGCTCCGCGGGCGGCGTGCCCGCGGTCCCCTACGATCACGAACCGGAAAGGCGGTGCAGCATGGATCCGGCACTTCGAGCGGCGGCAACGGGAATGGCCGCACAGCAGACGCGTGTCGAGGTGATCGCGAACAACCTGGCCAACGTGAACACGCCGGGGTTCAAGCGCAGCCGCGCGCATTTCGAGGACCTGCTCTACCAGATGGCGCAGGGCGCGGCGGCGGTCGGCGGCCCGGCCGCGACGACGCTGCCGGCGATCCAGGTCGGTCGCGGGACGCGGCTGGCGGCGGTGCAGCGCATCGAGACGCAGGGCCCGATCGAGCAGACGGGGCGCCCGCTGGACCTGGCGATCGAAGGCGCTGGCTACTTCCAGGTCCAGCTCCCGAACGGCACGATCGCCTACACGCGGGACGGAAGCTTCATGATCTCGGACCAGGGCACGCTGGTCACGCACGGCGGTTACACCGTCCTGCCCGGGATCGATATCCCACCCGACGCCATGAGCATCACCATCTCGCGCAACGGCGTCGTGACCGTGGAGGCCGCGGGCCAGACGGAGCCGATCGAGATCGGCCGTATCGAGCTGGCGCGGTTCGCGAACCCCGCCGGCCTGCTCGCGCTGGGCGAGAACCTGTTCGCCGAGACGCCCGCGTCTGGTCCCGCGATCATCGGATACGCGCAGGAAGACGGCTTCGGGCGCATCATCCAGGGCAGCCTCGAGGCCAGCAACGTGGAGATCGTGCAGGAGATGGTGGACATGATCGCCGCCCTGCGCGCCTACGAGATCAACTCGAAGGCGGTCAAGGCGAGCGAGGACATGGCCGAGATTACCAATGGGATGGTGCGCTGACGCCGGTGCGATGGTCCGGTCTCGCACGCGTACTCGCGGGCCTGCGTGGCGTCGCCGGTTCCTGGGTTGCGCGGCGCTGCTCCTGGCCTGGGCGGATGGCGGGTCGGCGCAGCTCGCGCCGGCGCCCGGGATGGATGGCGATGCGTCGGGCGCCGTGGACGCGTGGACGCCGGCGCCGGGATTCGAGCGGCGCGTGCGGAGCGCCATCGCCCAGCGCTGGGACGTGGATCCCGAGGCCGTGCGACTCGAGTGGGGCGCCGCAGCGCCCGGCACACCGCCGACGGACGACGCCGCGTTCGAGCTGGTGGGGACGGGCGCGGGCGGGCACTGGTGGCTGAGCGTCCGGGATCCGGTGAGCGGAGCGATGCGCCTGCGGGTCCGGGCCGGCGTCGAGGTGATGGAGGCCGTGGCCGCGCGCCGGCTCGAGCGCGGCGTGGCGCTGACGGAGGCCGACGTCGCGCACACCGTGACCGTGCATTGGGGCGCGCCGCCACGGGAGGGGGCTCCGGTGGGCGCAGGGTGGGTCACACGCCGCGTGATCGCGGCCGGCGAGGCGCTGCGCCCGCCCGCCGTCGCCCCGCCGGTGCTGGTGAACGCCGGCGAGCCGGTGCAGGTGGTCGCGCGCCGGGGCAACGTCGAGCTGACGTTGCGGGCGCGTGCCGCCAACTCGGCCGCGGCCGGAGAACGGGTGACCGTACGCACCGAGGCCGGCCGGCGGCTGCAAGGCGTTGCCGTCGCGCGCGGCGTGGTGCGCATCGATTGAGGAGGAGCCGGACATGGGACTGACGCGTTCCATTGCCGCGCTGGCGCTGGCGGCCGCCGCGCACGGCGTCCTGGTGGCGGACGCCGCCGCGCAACAGACCGCACAGGATTCCACGGCGCAGTCGTACGACGCCCCGCGGGCGGCGCTCTCCGGCCGGCGCTCGTGGCTCTCGGACCGGCGGGACTTCCGGCCCGGCGACCTCATCACGGTGCTGGTGGACGAGTACACGCTGGCCACGGCGAACAAGGCCACGATCGCGTCGCGGGACCGGAGCAGCCAGGCGACGCTGGATGTGGAAGACGCCACCGCACGACCGGGCCGGCGGGATGTGGTGGACCTCGGCCTGCGCAGCCGCGTGGGTACCGAATCCCGCGAGCGTGGCCAGGCGACGCGGCAGGATCGGCTCGCCGCGGAGATCACGGTCCGCGTCGTCGAGATCGCGCCGAGCGGACTGATGCGCGTCGAGGGCGGGAAGACGGTGATCATGGACGAGCACGAGCAGTACGTGACGCTCACCGGTTGGGTTCGGCCCGAGGACGTGACGCCGCAGAACGTCGTCGAGTCGTGGCGCATCGCCGACAGCCGGATCGAGTACCGCGCCGAAGGCAAGCTGGGTAAGCCGCGTGGCGGGCTGCTCTCGCGCATCCTGGGGGTGATCTGGCCATGAGGACACGACTTCTCTCGCGCGCGCTGGCCGCCTCACTGGCGCTGCTGCTGCACCCGGCCATCGGGCGTGCGCAGGACGTGCGCATCCGCGACATCACGCTCGCCGACCGCGATGTCCCCGTCCGGCTGGTGGGCTACGGACTCGTGGTCGGCCTGGACGGCACGGGGGACCGCGCGATCGGCACGTACGGCGCGCGTCACACCGTGCAGTCCGTGGTGAACCTGCTGCGCAACTTCGACATCGAGGTGCCCGCCGCGATGCTGCGGACGCGGAACGTCGCCGCGGTCCTGGTCACGGCGGAGGTCTCGCCGTACCTGCGGCCGGGCGGCCGGTTCGACGTGCAGGTCGCGTCGCTCGGCGACGCGGTCTCGCTGCGCGGCGGCGTGCTGTGGATGACGCCGCTGGTGCCGGACGTGGGCGGGCCGGCGGTGGCGACGGCGCAGGGCGCGCTGGTGTTGAGCGATGGCGCGTCCTCGCGGCCGGTGCCCGGGACCGAGACCAGCGCCCGCATCCCGGAGGGCGGCCTGCTCGAGCAGGAGCTCCCGCGGCCCGCGTTCGCGAGCACATCGCGGCTGGTGCTGCGCGAGCCGGACATCGGCACGGCGCTGCGTATCGCGGCCGCGATCGACGCAGAGTTCGGTGCGGGCACCGCGCAGGTGGAGGATCCCGGCGCGGTCGCCTTGAACCCGCCCGGGGGGACCAGTCTCCCGGAGTTCCTTGCCCGGATCGGCGAGCTGCGGGTCACGCCGGACCGCCGCCCGCAGATCGTCATCGACGCCCGGGATGGCACCGTGGTCGCGGGCGGCGACCTGCGGGTCGGCAGCGCGGTGGTGAGCCACGCCGGCATGACGCTCACGATCGGCGGGGCGCAGGGGGGCGCGTACCTGGACGGCGACGGCGGCGCGCTGACGGGCGCCATCCGCGTGGACGCCGGTGCCACGGTGCAGGAGGTGGCGGCCGCGCTCCACGCGGTCGGCGCGGCGCCCCAGGAGATCGCGGCGATCTTCGAATCGCTGCAGCGGATCGGAGCACTCGCAGCAACGGTGGTGAGCCGATGAGCACGGGCGTGGGCATGACCGGCGTCATCTCACCGGCAGGCGCTCCTGCGCGTGAGCACGGGGCCGCTACGGACGCGCAGCTCCGACGCGCATGCGCGGAGCTCGAGGGCGTGTTCCTCAACGAGCTGTTCAAACTGATGCGGGAGACGGTGCCGGAAGGAGGCGTGGTGAGCGGCGGCACCGCCGAGGAGATCTTCACCAGCCTGCTGGACCAGCACCTCGCGGTCAGTGTGGCCGAGCGCTTGGACCGCGGCATCGGTGCGGCGCTCTATCGCAGCTTCCGCGCGGCGGTGCAGCCGCCGGCGGGGGAGGCGGGTGAGCCATGAGCGCGGGGAACGAGCCGTGTCGCGTGGCGACTCCGGACGGCCTTGCCGATGCGCTGGACACGGAGGCGCGCCTCCTGGACAAGCTGGTGGAGGTCTTGGTCCGGCAGCGCGATGCGATCGCCGCGTCGGACGTGGAGCGCATTGACGAGTGTGTGCATTCGGCGCACAGGGTGCTCCTCACGCTGAGTGAGGCGCAGCGCCGCCGGCGCGCGCTGCTCGGCACGCTCGCCGGCATGGAAGACGTGCCGCTCCGCTCGCTGGACCAGGTCCTGGGCGAGGCGGCGACGGAGGCGGTGATCGCGGCGCGGGACCGGCTGCTGGCCGCCGCGAAGGCGGCCAGTCGGGAGGTTGCGGTGAACCGCGACATCGTGGAGGCGGCCATGGCTGCCGGCGAGGCGCAGTTGCGGCTGCTCGCCGGAGCGGCCCGGCGGCGCCTCGCCTACGACGCACTCGCGAACGACGTGGAAGGGACGGGCAGTGGGGCTTTGATCAATCGTCACGCATGAGGGGATCATGATCGGCAGCATCCTTTCCATCGCGGCCGGCGCGATGACGGCGCACCAGAAGGCGGCGCAGTTCACGTCGCACAACATCGCGAACGCGGCCACCGAGGGCTACTCTCGTCAGCGTCCGGTGCTGGCGTCTGCGCCGTCGCTGCAGACGCCGTTCGGCTCGCTCGGCGGAGGTGTGTTCTTCGCCGATGTTTCGCGTCTCCACGATGCGTTCGCGGATGCGGCGTACCGACGCCACACGGCGTCTGCGAGCGAGGCCAGCACGCGAAACGGCGTGCTGGGCCGGATCGAGCAGCTCTACGGCGAGCTGTCGGACGCCGGGCTGGCGTCCGCGCTGGACGCGTTCTGGTCCGCGTGGAGCGACCTGGCGACGATGCCCGCCGGTGTCGCGGAGCGCAGCGCGGTCCGGTACCGCGGCGAGGCGCTGGCCCTGCACCTGAACCGGCTGGCCCACGAGCTCGTCGACCTGCGGCTGGACACGGAGCGGCGGCTGGCGGATGCGGTCGCGAACATCAACGAGCTGGCGCGGCAGATCGCCGAGCTGAACCGCGACATCCTGGCAGCCGAGGCGGCGGGCGGGACGGCGAGCGACCTGCGGGACGCTCGCGGGCGCGCCCTCGACCGGCTGGCCGAGCTGGTGGACATCCAGGTCGTCGAGCACGCACGTGGTGACGTCTCGGTGATCATTGACAACGCCACGGTGGTGGACGGCACGCTGAGCTGGGCATTGGAGGTGCGCGCCACGGGTGGGGTCGTCGCGTTGGCCATGGCGGAGGGGATGACGACGCTGCCGCGGCCCGGCGGCCGCGTCGGCGCGCTGCTGAGCGTCCTCAACCAGGACATCCCCGAGCAGATGGCGCAGCTCGATGCGCTCGCCGCCGCGCTCGTGCAGGAGGTCAACGCGCTGCACCGCGCCGGGACCAACCCTGCCGGGGCGACGGGCGTGGACTTCTTCGACCCGGCCGGGGTCACCGCGAGCTCGATCCGGCTCTCCGCCGCCGTGGAGGCGGACATCGGGCAGATCGCGGCCGGCTCGGGGGACGCCGCCGGGAACTACCAGGCGGGTGCGAACGACGTCGCACTCAAGATCGCAGCGTTGCGGGACGAGCCGCTGTCCGCGCTGGGCGTGAGCGCTGTCGCGTACTACAACCGCATGCTCGTAGACCTCGGCGCCCGGGTCGCTTCCGCGGCGGCGGCGGCGGACGCCGCCGATACACTGGCCGCCGCGGCCAGCGCGCGGCGCGAGTCGGTCCGTGGCGTGTCCCTCGAGGAAGAGCTGGTCACGCTCATGAGGCACCAGTCGGCGTTCGCGGCAGCCGCGCGTATCGTCTCGGTCGCGGATGAGATGATCGAGGCCGTCCTCTCCCTCCGCTGATTCCTCGCGCCCATGCTCATCCTCAGCCGGCGCCCCGGCAGCGCGATCCTGATCGACGGCGGCATCCGCATCGTGGTGCTGTCCGTGGACGGCGGCGGCGTACGGTTGGGGATCGAGGCGCCGCAGGGGGTCACCATCCTCCGGGAGGAGATCGTGGCGGCGGTCGCGGAGGAGAACCGGCGCGCGAACGCCGCCGCGCACGCCGAGCGGTGGCGCCGCAAGGACGGCGCCCCGCCGGCCGCGCCCTGAGCGAGACGCGGCCCGGCAGGGGCCGCGCAGTCACGCGGTCGAGAAGCGCAGTTCGAACTGGACGGCGCCGGCGGACCCGGTCTCGTGGGACACCGAGATCTCCGAGGCGCCGTTCAGGAGGTGGCGCGCAGCGTCGAGTTCCGGCAGCGCGTCGGCTCCGGCCGGCAGCTCGGCGCCCGGCGCCCGGATCGTGAGCGCCGCGGCCCCGGCGGCCGGGCCGTACCCCACTGTGATCCGGGCGCCCCGGGGCGCCAGCCGCGCCGCCGCGGAGAGGAGCAGCAGCACGGCCCGGCCCAACGCCGCCGGGTCCACGACGACGGGCGGCGTGAGCGGGTCGCCCTCCAGCGCGACCTCCGTCCCCTCGAAGCCGCGGTGCTCGCGGTGCAGCTCGACCAGCTCGGGGAGCAGGTCCGCGAGCGACACCCGCTCCGCCCCTCGGCCCGGCCGTCGGGGCAACCAGTGCAGCAGCCTCGCCAGCCGCTCGAGCCGCTCCAGCTCCGCACGGAACAGCGCCAGCAGGGACTCATCCGCTCCTTCCGTCAGCAGCTCGGCGAGACCCCACAGCGCGGTGACGCGGCTGTTCAGCGTATGACACACCCCCGCCAAAACCCCTTCGCCGACGCGCTGCCACGCGGCAGTGGCGTCCGCGGCGGCGGGCTCCAGGCCAGCCGGCATACCTCCCCCACGGAGACGGTGTTCAGGTTCCTGCCCCGGCAGCCGATACTCTGAACCGGGGTCACGACCTAGGCAAGGGGCAGCCGCCCCGGGGGGAGACGCGTGTTCGTCCTCATTGGCTTCGTCATCGTCTTCGGGAGCATCCTGCTCGGTTTCAGCATCCACGGCGGCAAGATCGCCGTGCTGATGCAGGTCTCGGAGTTCATCATCATCGGCGGGGCGGGGCTCGGCGCGATCGTCATCGGCAACAAGCCGTCCGTGGTGGTCTCGATGTTCAAGCAGGTGTTCGGTCTCCTGAAGCCGAACCCCTACAACCGCGCCGCGTACGCGGAGCTGCTCCAGGTGCTGTACGAGGTGTTCTACCTCGCGCGGAAGGACGGCCTGGTCGGCATCGAGCCCCACGTCGAGGATCCGGAGCGGAGCGATCTGTTCGCCCGCTACCCCACCTTCCACCGCAACGAGCAGGCGGTCGCGTTCCTGTCGGACACGATGAAGGTGCTCCTCACGGGCGCCGTGGACGACCACCACCTCGCGGAGATCCTCGACCTGGACCTGGAGAAGCGCCACGAGGCGGCCATGGTCGTGCCCCGGGCGCTGGCCCGCCTGGCGGATGCGATGCCCGGCTTCGGGATCGTCGCGGCGGTGCTCGGCGTCGTGATCACCATGGGCCACATCGGCGGCGCAGCCTCCGAGGTCGGCCAGAGCATTGCCGCAGCGCTGGTCGGCACGTTCCTCGGCGTACTCCTGGCGTACGGGGTGCTGAACCCGCTGTCCCAGGCCGTGGAGGCGCGGGTGCGGAGCGAGCAGGCGTACCTGGCGTGCATCCGGACGGCGTTGCTCTCCTACTCCCGTGGCGACCCGCCGCTCACGTGCGTGGAATTCGCGCGCCGCAACATCGAGCCGGATGACCGGCCGTCCTTCTCCGAACTCGAAGACCTGACCCGCCGTCGCGCGAGGGCCGCATGACGGGACGGAGGAAGGGATCGAAGGTCGTCCGCGTGGTTCGCAAGTCGAGCCACATGGGCGACCACCACAGCGGCTCGTGGAAGGTCGCCTACGCGGACTTCATCACCGCGATGATGGCGTTCTTCCTCGTGATGTGGATCACGGGGATGGAGAGCAACGTCAAGGAGCTGATCCAGGGGTACTTCAACAACCCCATCGGCTTCAAGCGGGCGTACTCCACGGGGACGAGCCCGGTGGCGCACGAGGGGCCCGCGCTCTCGCCGGGAAGCGCCCGCATCGTCCTGCTCTCCCGCGACGCCGAGCGCCGCCGGATGGAGATGGTGATCGAACGGATCGAGCGGCGCCTCGCCGAGGCGAACTTCCCGGGGTCGATGCCCGGGAAGATCGAGATGGTGGTGGCGCGGGACGGCCTGCGCATCGAGTTGATGGAGACGGGCCAGGACGAGACGTTCTTCACCATCGGCTCGGCCGAGCTGCGACCGGCCGCGTTGCGCGCCCTCGAGTTGATCGCCGCCGAGATCGCCAACCTGCCGAACGACATCATCATCGAGGGGCACACGGACGGGCGGCGCTACGGGACCGATGCCTACACCAACTGGGAGCTTTCCGTAGACCGGGCGAACGCGGCGCGACGGGCGCTGGCGAGCATGGGACTGGGCGAAGATCGGGTCGTGGAGGTGCGCGGCTACGCGGACAAGCAGCTCCGCGTCCCGCACGATGCGCTGGACCCGCGGAACCGTCGCGTCTCCCTCCTCCTCCGTTTCAGGGACGGATCGTCCGCGTCCGTCGTCGACAGAGCGGTGACCGACTGATTCCCTCGTCTCAGGGGCGGGCGGAGCCATGGAGATCTTCATCGCACGCCAGCCCATCTTCGACCGATCGGAGCGCGTCGTCGCCTACGAGCTGCTCTACCGGGCCAGTGGGAGTGCAGAGCGGGCCGAGGGCGTGGACGCGGACCGGATGGCGCACGACGTACTCCTCGGCAGCGTATTCGGCGCAGGACTCCACCGGATCACCCAGGGCGCGACCGCGTTCGTGAACACGCCGCGCAGCCTGCTGCTGGGCGGCGCACTGCATCTGCTGGACCCCCGCCAGGTGGTGATCGAGCTGCTGGAGACCGTCGAGCCGGACGCGGAGGCCATTGCGGCCTGCGAAGCGCTGGTCGCGGCCGGCTTCCGTCTGGCACTGGACGACGCGGTGCTCGACCGCAGGATCGAGCCGCTGCTGCGCGTCGCCTCCATCGTCAAGGTGGACGTGCTCGCACAGCCGCCGGAGACCCTCGTCGGGATCCGGGAGCGGGTTGCGCCGTACCACGTGACGCTGCTGGCCGAGAAGGTCGAGACCGCGGCCGTGCGGGACGCTTGCCGTGCCCTGGGCTTCGAGCTGTTCCAGGGCTACTACTTCAGCCGGCCCGAGAACCTGGCCACCCGTACGCTGCTGCCCGAATGGGGGCGGGTCGCCAGCCTGCTCCAGATGCTGAGCGACGACCGGTCGCACGACCACGAGATCGAGGAGGCGTTCCGCTCGGATCCGTCGCTTTCCTACAAGCTCCTGCGCATGGTGAATTCGGCCGGCGTGGGCGGGCGCGGCATCGAGTCCATCGGACACGCGCTCAGGATGCTGGGCAGGAGCGCCGTGCACCGCTGGCTCTCCTTGCTTCTCGTGCTGATGGTGGGGAGCGGCGGCGGCGTGAAGCGTGAGTTGGCCCGCAGAGCGCTGATCCGGGCGTGGATGTGCGAGGGCATCGCGAAGCGGTCCGACGCCAGCGAGAGCGCGGAAGGCTGTTTCCTCGTGGGACTCTTCTCGGGGCTGGACGCGCTGGTCGGCATGCCGGTCGAGCAACTGGTCGCCGAACTCGGGCTGGCCCCGCCGCTCGCCCGCGCGCTCGCCCACCGTACCGGCCCGCTCGCCGCCATCCTGTCCCTGGTCGAGGCGTACGAGGCCGCCGACTGGGCCAGAGTCGATGTTGCGTGCGCGGAAGTGGGCGTGCGGCGCGATGTGGTGACCGGCCTCTACATCGAGGCCGTGCAGTGGGTGCACGAGCGGATCGAGCCGGGCGCACCCGGCAGCGCCGACGGGGGCGCGGAAAAGTCCGAGGTCTAAACCCGGCGCCCTGCCCGGCCGATACTTGCGGATGACGGCGAATCCGCACGCCGTGGGCACACGGGAGCAGGGACGCTCCCCAGGATCTCTAAGGAAGGAGAAACGCCATGCGGATCAACACCAACGTCGCGTCGCTGAACTCCAACCGGGTCCTCCAGTTGACCAACACCGCCGTGGCCCGGACGCTGGGCCGGCTGTCGTCTGGGTACCGGATCAACCGCTCGGCCGACGACGCGGCGGGGCTGGGCATCGCCAACCGCCTCCGCGCGGACGTCCGCGCGCTGCGGCAGGCGGCCCGCAACGCCGAGCAGGCCAACGC